>JAKACX010000072.1 GCA_021821055.1 Bacillota bacterium | reverse complement strand
ACGCGGCCATCACGTGACGCGGCACATGCTCAGCCAAGACCCTGAAGCATTCTCCGGCAATCCGCCCGTGTACGAGTTGCTCAAGCAGCAGGGACTGGCGTGCCTTCCCATCGTGACGGTGGACGGTGATCTGCACAGTGTGGGCGGGTATCCGGCGCAGGATGAACTGCTGGCCCTGCCGAATCGCTGAGTCATGACAAAATACGTATTCTTCTCCGGGAAGGGCGGGGTGGGGAAGACTTCGCTTTCCTCGGCGGCGGCCGTCATGCTGGCATCCCGTGGGGCGTCGACTCTGCTCGTCACGACCGACCCCGCTTCCAATTTGGGTGACGTCTTCGAACAGACGGTCGACGCACAAGCGCGAGCCGTGCCCGGGGCGCCACACCTGTTTGTGCAGGAGATCAATCCAGAGGCTGCGCTGCGCGCATACCGGGAACGGGCCTTGGCTCCGCTTGTCGGGCGGTTTCCCGAAGACGTGATCCGCTCCCTGGAGGAGAAGATGAGCGGCCCGTGTACCGAGGAGATCGCTACGTTTGATCAGTTTATTGCGCGGATGAATGAATCGCGCTACGACTGGATGGTATTTGACACGGCGCCTACGGGACACACGCTTCGGCTGCTGGAGTTGCCGGGGCAGTGGAGCGTCCATATTGAGGAGAGTGCAAAAGGAAGTGGGCAGACCTGCATCGGCGCGGCCGAGTCCTTGATGGCCTCCAAGGAGCAGTACGACGGTGCGGTGCGTGTCTTGCAAGACCCCGCGAGAACCGCGTTTGTGTTTGTGACGCAGGCCGCAAAACTGCCGATGGAGGAGATGCTGCGGTCTGCGGAAGAACTGCGCAGGCTTGGCGTCGAAAATCAATACGCCATTGTCAATGGGGTGATTCCCGAGGACGAGAGGACGCACCCCTATTCCATGCGCCGGTGGCAGAAACAGCGTCCGTTTCTTGTCGCGGTCGGTCGCCGTTTCACTGGCCCGCTGGGACAGATGCCCTTGTATGCGGATGAGGTCAAGGGACTGGCGATGTTGCGTCAGGTTGGGGAGGACTTACAAGATGCCATCGCGTTATGAAAAGCTTCCCCAAGAGCTGCTGTTTCCGCGCGTTGGCCACCGCCGGCGGATCTTTCTGGCCGGAAAGGGCGGCGTGGGAAAGACGACCGTCGCCTGTACCGCGGCGCTGTTCCTGGCTGGGCAAGGGGTCAGGACATTGCTCGTGACGACGGACCCAGCCGCGCATACGGGTCAGCTGTTTGGCGTGCCCGTAACGTCCAGTCCGACTCGCTATGAAGACTCGGACTTGTGGCTGGCGCGGATCGATCCCAAGGCGGCGTTCGCAGATTACAAGAAGAGCGTGTTGGCGTCGCTAGCGGGGCAGTTTGACGCCGCAGGAACGCTCGCCCGCGTCAGTGAAGAACTGAATTCACCGTGTACGGAAGAAGTGGCAGTCTTTCAGGAGTTCCTCGACTATCTGCTGCAGGACGAATTTGCGGTCACGGTGTTTGACACGGCGCCGACCGGACATACGATCCGTCTGTTGCAGTTGTCCTTTGGCCACGAGGCGGACCTCGAACGTAAAGCGGCCTACACCGCCGAGACTGCAGCCCTCGACGGGGTTCAGCTGCGGCGCATGCAGGCGGCTATTGCAACGCTGCAAGACCCGGTTGAGACGGGCCTGTTTTTTGTGACCCTGCCGGAGGCGACGCCGATCGCGGAAATGGAGCGCGCCATGGTCGACCTCTCCCGCACGCGCATTTCCACGCAGGCGATCGTGGTCAACCAGGTGCTGCCCCCCGAAGCGCAGAGCAGTCGACTGTTCGGCAAACGGCTTGCCGTCCAGCGCGATTACATCGACGCGTTGCGAGAGAGGCATCCGGGCATCGCCATGGCCATCGGCGCGCTGCAGGATGAGGAAGTGATCGGGCGATCGCGAATACAACAGTTTGCGTCGCAGATGATGGGACTGGAGGTGAACGAACCGCGATGACCGATGCGTTTGCGGACAGGGCGGAAATCTTCAAGGCGCTGGCGGACAAGACTCGCCTGCACATTCTCGCATTGCTTGCTGCGGAGGAACTCTGCGTCTGCGAACTCGTGGCGCTGTTCGACCTGTCGCAGCCAAGCATCTCGCAGCATCTGCGCAAGCTGCGGCAAGCGGGGCTGGTCAAGGAACGCAAGACCGCGCAGTGGGTGTTCTACGCACTTGACGGCTCTGCTTTCCCGCTGATTGAAGAGATCGTGGGCGCTCTGCCGGACGTATCGGAGGAGATCGCAAGGCTGCAGGGGCGGGGCCTGCGCGTGCAGTGTCACGTGTAGATGAAAGGAGCAGACGGATGGCGGGGCTGGCAGTAGGCATTTTCTTACTTACTTTGATTCTTGTCATCTGGCAGCCCAAGGGCCTGTCGATTGGCTGGAGCGCGTTCGGAGGCGCCGTATTGGCGCTCGTATTTCGGGTCGTTTCACTGCGCAACGTCGCAGAGGTGACAGGCATTGTCTGGGATGCCACGCTCACCTTTGTGGCTCTCATCATCATCGCCTCGATCCTCGACAAGATTGGATTCTTCGAATGGGCCGCGCTGAAGATGGCGCACGCCGCCAAAGGCAATGGGCGCAAGGTGTTTCTCTACGTGACGCTGCTCGGCGCCCTGGTGGCCGCTTTTTTCGCAAATGACGGGGCGGCGCTGATTCTGACGCCGATCGTGCTGGAGAAGGTCAAACTGCTGAAGTTTGACATGAAAAGGATGCTGCCATTCATCATGGCGAGCGGCTTCATTGCCGATACGACATCGCTGCCGCTGATCGTCAGCAACCTGGTCAATATCGTGTCGGCGGATTATTTTCACATCGGATTTCTCAGCTATGCGCTGCACATGATTGTTCCGGATCTGTTTTCGCTGTTTGCGAGCGTGGCGGTCCTGTACCTGTTTTTTGGCAGGGATATTCCCAAGACGTACAATCCGGCAGATCTGCCTGAACCGGCCGAGGCCATCGCGCATCAGGGGATGTTCAAGGCGTCCTGGGTCATTCTTGGCGTTTTGCTCGTGGGGTACATCCTGACGGAAATCCTGCACATTCCGGTTTCGATTGTTGCGGGGCTGGTGGCGATTGTCTTTCTGGTGGGCGGGAACAGCACGAAGGTCGTTCATCCGTGGAAAGTGATCCGCGAGGCGCCATGGGCGATCGTCGTGTTTTCCATCGGGATGTACGTGGTTGTCTTCGGGCTGCGCAACGCAGGGTTCACGAGCATCCTCGGGCACGTGATTCAGGGCTCTGCGCAAAGCGGTCTGTACGGCGGAACGTTGGCGACCGGGTTTATTGCGGCGGTGCTGTCAAGCATCATGAACAATATGCCGACGGTCATGTTCGACGCGCTTGCCATTCACTCGATCCACGTCACGGGCGCCATGCACCAGGCGCTGGTGTACGCGAACGTGATCGGGTGCGACCTGGGACCGAAGATCACGCCGATTGGCTCTCTGGCCACGCTGTTGTGGCTGCACGTCCTGAAGAAGAGGGGCATCACCATCACGTGGGGCCGGTATTTCAAAACCGGCGTCGTGCTGACCATTCCCACGCTGTTTGTCACGCTTTCGGGGCTGTACCTGTGGACGGCGCTGATTGGCTGATGAGACGGACCCCCGCCGGTCTGGGAACACCCAGACCGGCGATACCACAAATAGGGAGAGAGACGCATGACGACACCAGACGAACCGAAGAAGCCGTTCATTTACTTCATCTGCACAGGGAACTCTTGCCGGAGCCAGATGGCGGAAGGGTGGGGGCGGCGCCTCTTCGGGGATCGCATCGATTTTGCGAGCGCCGGCATCGAAGCGCATGGTCTGAATCCGCGCGCCGTGCGGTCGATGGCGGAAGCGGGCGTCGATATCTCGCATCACCAATCGTCGCTGATCGACAGTGACCTGTTGATGCGCGCTGACTTCGCGATTACTCTGTGCGGCGACGCCAATGACCGCTGTCCGATTACGCCGCCTTCCGTGAGACGGTTGCATTGGGGCTTTGAAGACCCGGCGCGGGCGACGGGAAGCGAAGAAGAGATCATGGGCAAGTTCCACGAGGTGCGCGACGCCATCCGTGAGCGTCTGGAACACTTCGTGCAAGAAGAGATGGAGCGTGCGCGTCAGCCTTTCGGTTGAAACACGAGCGCGGCGAGGAAACCGAACAGGATCGAGGCGGAGATGCCGGCGCTGGTCACTTCAAATATGCCCGTCAGCACACCGATGACGCCGTCTTTGTGCGCCTCTGCCAGCGCGCCGTGGACGAGTGCGTTGCCGAAACTCGTGATCGGCACGCTGGCGCCGGCGCCAGCGAAGCTGGTCAGGGGCTCATACCAACCCAGGCCGTCCGCGACGGCGCCAGCCACCACCAGGATCACCATCGTCTGGGACGGAGGCAGTTTGCCTACATCCATGATGAGCTGGCCGATCACACAGATCAGCCCTCCCACCACAAATGCCCAAAGATAAATCACGTCGATCTCTCCCTTCTTGTCAAGCTCCATTCCTCGGTCAACTCAGGCTCGCTCGATGGCCACTGCATGCGCGATGCAGGGAATCGATTCCCCTTGCTGATAGGACAGCGTGGACAACAACGCTCCCGTGGCCACAATGAGGATGCGGTTCCATTCGCCCGCGGCGAGGCGCGCCAACAGGTGCCCATAGGTGACGACGGCCGAACAGGCGGCGCCACTGCCTCCGGAAAATACGCTCGGATCGTCGCCGTAGATCAAGACACCACAGTCCTGATGCTGGCCCGCAGCCACCCGAACTCCGTGTTTTTGCCACAAATCCCGCAGGATGTCGGATCCCAACCGCCCCAGATCGCCTGTTGCAATGATGTCGTAGTAATCGGTCTCGACATTCAGGTCGCGCAGGTGTGCCTCTATCGTGTCAAACGCCGCCGGGGCCATCGCGGCACCCATGTTGAAGGGATCTTTCACGCCCATATCGATGATCCGACCGATCGTGGCCGCCGTGATCTTCGGACCTTCGCCGTCTCGTCCCACCAGCGCGGCGCCAGCTCCTGTGACCGTCCATTGTGCAGTGGGCGGCTTTTGCGCACCGTATTCCGTGGGATAGCGGTACAGACGCTCAGCGGCTGCGTTGTGGCTGGCCGTGCCGGTCAGGACGAGCTCTGCGGATTGGCTGTTGACCAAGAGAGCCGCGAGCGCTAGGCCCTCCATGGACGTTGAACACGCTCCATAAATACCCAGATAAGGTGCGGCAAATGTTCGGGCCGCGAAACTGCTGGTGATGACCTGATTCATCAAATCGCCGGCGATGTAAAACTCGACCTGCTCCTTGACCAGCCCTTTCTTTTGCAGTGCCCGGTCGCCCGCCTCCTCCATGAGCACGCGTTCTGCATTCTCCCAACTGTTCTGGCCCAGGCGAATGTCTCCGTGCACGACGTCAAATGAATCACCCAAGGGGCCCTTGCCTTCTTTGGGGCCGACCGCTGTCCCGACGCTGATAATCCGCGGGGAGTTTTCGAACCGCCACGTTCGTCTGCCTTGCAACACGGTCTCACCCACTCCATCACTTGAATATGAGGATGCGCACCAATGCCACGGCAAAGGCCGCGACCACGCCGAAGACAATCACTGGGCCCGCGATTTTGAACATGTTTGAGCTCGTTCCCGCGATGAGTCCTTCGCTCCTGTGCTCGATGGCCGCCGAGGTGACCGCATTCGAGAAGCCGGTCACGGGCACCGACGTTCCGGCGCCGCCCCATTGGGCCAATCTGTCGTAAAGTCCCAGACCCGTCAAGAGGGCGGAAAAGAAAATCAATGTCGCGACGGTGGGATTGGCGGCTGCGGCGCGGGTCATGTGAAACACGGTGATGTAGAACTGTTCGACGAATTGCCCGATCAGGCAAATGCCGCCTCCGATCAGGAAGGCCAGCACAGTGTTGCGCAGGACGGGACGACCCGGTTCTCGCCGTTTTGCCACCTGTTCATATGCGATCATGGCAGGCGTCATCTTCTTATGCTTTGCGTTTGCCATGTTCTTTGTCCTCCTTCACGTTCGATCAAGCAATGGCCCGGTCAATTGGAGACACGTCTGCAGTTTGCGGGCTGCCAGGGAAAATGTCGCCTTGGCCGCCTGATTCTCCGTGGACAGTGCGTACAGTTCGAAGTCGGCTTGGCACTTGCGCAGGAGGGACAGCAGCATCTTGTGCTCTTGCGCAGGAGGCGTCTGGATCCGGTCGTCGTACAGATCCACGTACAGTTCGCCCCTGCTGTCCACCTGCCCCAAGAACACGTTCTCCAAAGTCACGTTTATCTTCTCCAACTCCGCATGAAGTCGGGCACGTGACCATCCCAGCGTCACCAGGGATTCGTCCAGGATCTTCCCGTCCATGATCACGGCTGTGGGTTCGCGCTGGGTGGGAACCCTCCAAGCCAGATGCGAGGGTGTAATGGGTTGCTTGTCTGTCCGCAACAGCACACTGACATTCCCATTCGGTTCGAGCACCGCAAATTCCACGTCCGCGACCGAGAACGCATTCTTCTGGCGCAGTTGCTCCAGCAATTCATCGGCTGAATAGCGCACGCGCGTCAGATTGTCCTCAAGTACTTTCCCCTGTTTGATCAGGATCACACCTTTATCGTCAATCAGATCGCGCAATTTCTTGCTCTTCAAGGTGAGCCAACTGAGACCAAGCGGGATGAGCATCCACAATGCCATGCTGAGCAAGCCGGCAAAATACTTCCCCTCCATGTCCGACGATATAAAGGCGGCGATGGAACCGACCGTGATACCTGTTATGTATTCGAAGATGTTCAATTGAGAAATTTGCCGCTTGCCGTTCATTCGCGTGAGCAAAAACAAGACGACGATCGACCCGACCGTGCGTAAGAAAACATCCAGCCAGCCAGCCATTGTCGCTGCGCCTCGCTTCCATGACCACGGAAAGAAGCGGCGCCCCGCGCGGTCTCTTTCCGTGTGTGTCCCGTGTAATATAGGCCAATCGCGTCAAAAACCTTTGTACTGGGGTTCTTCGCGTTCGAGTTCGAGCACTCGCTGTTCCACCATGGACACAACGGACTGTGTGGTTTGCGCCGCCTGGTCGAACATTTGCTTGGCTTGCTGGTTCTGGGTCGAGAGAGCGAATGATTCGAGGCTCGCCTGAGCCTGTTTGAGGGAAGCCACCGTCTTCTTCACGTCACTGCCAACCGTCATTTATTTGCCTCCGCTCGT
>JAKACX010000024.1 GCA_021821055.1 Bacillota bacterium | reverse complement strand
TCACCACCAGACCGTCGCGGATACCCAGCAGGTCGAGGATCGCCAGATGCTCCCGCGTCTGCGGCATCACACCCTCACGAGCGTCAATCACAAGCAGGATCAGGTCGACGCCGCCCGCCCCGGCCAGCATGTTGCGGATGAAACGCTCATGCCCGGGCACATCGACGACGCCGACCCGCTGTCCGTCAGGCAACACCAGAGGGGCAAATCCAAGATCAATGGAGATGCCCCTCTCCTTCTCTTCCTTCAGCCGGTCCGTGTCCACTCCGGTCAGGGCCCGGACCAGGGTCGTCTTGCCGTGGTCAATGTGGCCCGCCGTGCCCACGATGATAAAATCGCCGTTCACCGCCATGCTCCTCCGGGACCGCCCTGTGCGGCGCACCGGCACAAAAGCGGATCATGAATCTGCATGTTCATCGTCACAGCGCCAGGGTGATCGCGTGCGCCGCCCGCGCCAGGGCCTTCACCGACACATCGTAGCGCGCCGCCACCATCGCCTGCGGCTCCACGCGGCCCGCCGTCCTGCGCGTCACGTATTCCAGCGCCGCCGCCCAGACGGAGCGCTTGACGATCTTCGGCAGGTCGGTGTACACCCCCGACACATAACGCAGCCAGATGTCGAGGGACATGTCCGCGAGTTCCGGGTCGCTTCCGAGGAGCGCCTTTTGCACGTCGCGGGCGATTCCCTCAAGCGTCGCCTGCCAGGAGAGCAGGCGGATGTCGCGCAAAGGCAGGTGCACGTCCTCCAGCGCGCCGTCGCGCCAGACCTCCACGGCGCCCGCCACGCGCGACAGCTGCAGAACAAACAGCGCGTTCCATATCATGTCTTCTCCTTGCGCCGGATCCCGCACAAAATCCCGCAGGATGTGCACCGATTCCGCGTCGTTCAGGACGGCGAACGCCTGCAGCGCCTCGCGTTTCGTGGCGCGCGGCCCGCGAAACAGCGCGAAATAGAGCGAAGACCGCACGCCCGGGTCTTTGGCCCAGGCGCCGATGCGGGAAAATCCGGATTTGGCCGGCTGCGCGTTGCCGTGCGCCCGCAAGTGGAACGGCAACTGGTAGGTATAACTAAAAAACAGGCGCTCGTTGTTCGAGCGCACCCGGTCGATTTCCCGGAGGTAATGGTCCGCCACGCCGCTCTCCGGATCAAGGGCCTGCACCTCAAGCAGCCACTGCCGCGCCGCCCGCAAACGCCGCAGGTTGGCCGAAGCCGCCGCGAGCGCGAAGTAGAGCGCGGGGTCGTGGCGATCCCCAAATTCAACCAACTGGAGGAACAACGAATACGCCGCGCGGTGCTCCCCAAGGATCCCGAGCGTCGTGGCCAGCTTGTAGCCCTGGTCGAACTGCAGGGGCGTCAGTTTCTTCAGCAACCCCAAGATCTGCTTGTACTCGTCGGGGTCGCTCCCGGAATGGCGAAGGAAAACGGCGAGATTGCACAGCGCGTGCACATTCAACGGTTCAATGTCGAGCACATGCCGCGTCAGGGCCTCCGCGTCGGCGATCTGCCCGAGGTAATAGCGCGCGAGCGCGAGGTTGTTGCGCGCCGCGACGGCGTCTGGCTGCCGCTCGATCTCGTGTTCCAGGAGCGTGCCCGCCTCGTGGAAGCGGCCTTCCTCAAGCAACGTTCGCGCCCGGTCCCGCTCGCGGTTCGTCTCCAACTGCTTGCGCCGGCTCTCGCGCAGGATCTCGCCGCCGCCGTACTCGTGAATCAGGACGTCCAGCATCTCGTCCGCATCGGGCGCGAACTCCCCTGTCGGGTCGATCTCAAGGTACTTCACGACATGCTCCTCGGCAAGCTCATACTCCCCGAGATTCGCATAGTTGTTCGCCATATAAAAATAGCATTCCGCCATATCAGGGGCGATCTCACTGAGCACACTCTGCAAAACCTGGTTTGATTCCTCAAAGTCCCCGAGTTCCGAGAGCACTCCCGCCAGATTGCAGTGGTTCACTGCGTTGCTGGGCTCGCACTCCACGGCCTTGCGAAAGGATTTCAGCGCGCGGGACAGGTCATGCCTGTTCAGATAGCGCACGCCCCGTTCGAAGAAGAATGCAGCGTCAGGCGAAAACGGCACGACCTTTGTTCCCTGATCCCGTCTCTCCATGAGCGGCCTCCTTTACCCGGTTGAACCGCAACGACAGGCGGCCCCGCGTGAACGATCGGAATCAGTATAGCACAGCGCCTTCCCGATTGCGATTGACCCGCGGCGTTGCGGGCCGTTCAGAATCGGCCTATAATAACGGGAATTGCTCCATGGCCGACCGCGCTTCGCACAAAGACGCAACATCGTGAAGGAGTTACACATTTATGAATCGCTTTCTGCACCGGGTCGCGGCCGAGATCGCGGCGCATCTTGACGCAACGTCCGAAGAGGTCGCCGCCTGGCTGGAATTCCCGCCTGACAGCGCCCTGGGCGACATCGCCCTGCCCTGTTTCCGGCTCGCCAAGACGCTGCGCCAAGCCCCGCAGGCGATCGCCGCGCAGCTCGCGGGAAAGCTCGGTGCAAACGCCCTGTTCACGGCCGAAGCGGCGGGTCCGTACCTCAACGTCCGCCTGCCGCGCTCCGCGGCCTGGCAGGAAATACTGGCCCAGATTGCCGCTGACGACGCGTTTTTCACGACCCCGCGCGGCGGCGGACAGACTGTGGCGATCGACCTGTCCTCTCCCAATATCGCAAAACCGTTCTCCATGGGACACCTGCGCTCCACCGTCATCGGCACGGCGGTCGCGAACATTCTCGCGTCCGACGGGTACCGCGTCCTGCGCATCAACCACCTGGGCGACTGGGGCACCCAGTTTGGCAAGATCATCGTCGCGTACAGGCGATTCGGTGACGAAGCGAAGGTGCGCGCCGATCCCATCCAGGAGCTCAACGCGCTGTACGTCCGCTTCCACGACGAAGCCGCGCTCGATCCCGCGCTCGACGACGAGGCGCGGGCGGCGTTCAAGAGCCTGGAAGACGGCGACGCGGACAGCCTCGCGCTGTGGCGCTGGATTGTCCGCGTCAGCCTGGAGGAATTCCAGCGCACCTACGCCATGCTCGGCACGCAGTTTGACCACCTGCTCGGCGAGAGCTTCTACAACGACAAGATGCCGGACGTCGTCCAGGAACTCACCGACAAGAGGCTGCTCACGAAGAGCGATGGCGCGGAGGTCGTCATGCTCGACGATGAAGGGTTGCCGCCCTGCCTGATCCGGCGCAGCGACGGAGCCACGCTGTACCCGACGCGCGATCTCGCGGCGGCCCTGTACCGGCGCGACGCGCTCGGGGCGGACCGCCTGCTGTACGTCGTCGGCGCCGAACAGCGGCTGCACTTCCAGCAGGTGTTCGCCGTTCTCGCTCGGATGGGCCGCGCGTTTGCGGCCAACTGCGCGCACGTCGCGTTTGGCATGATGCTGATGGATGGCAAGAAGATGTCCACGCGCAAGGGACAGGTCGTGCGGCTCCAGGACGTGCTGGAAGAGGCCGTTTCGCGCGCGCGGGCGATCATCGCGGAGAAAAATCCCGGGCTGCCCGGCGCGGACCGCACCGCGCGCGACATCGGCGTCGGAGCGGTGGTCTTCAACGACCTCAAGACGAATCGGCTGCACGACGTCGACTTCACCATGGACACCGCGCTCGCCTTCGAAGGCGAAACGGGTCCGTACGTTCAGTACGCGCACGCGCGCGCCTGTTCGGTCCTGCGCAAGGCCGGGCTGCTGACGGCGACGGACGGCTCGCCCGACCGCGGCGTGGCGGACCGCGGCGGGCCGGACGGCTCGCCCGCAGAACTCGACGACGCGTCATGGGAACTGGCCAAACTGCTCGGCCGCTACGCGGACATCCGCCTGCGCGCCGCAGATGAGGCGGACCCCTCGCTGATCGCCAAGCACGCACTCGACATCGGCCAGGCGTTCAACCGCTTCTATCACGACTGCCCGATCCTGTCGGCGCAGGAACCTGTCCGCTCGCTGCGGCTCTCATTGACAGACGCGACGCGCCTGACACTGCGCGCCGCTCTCGGCCTGCTCGGCGTGGCGCAACCCACGGAGATCTGAAGCGCCAGAGATCCGTGTTCACTTCCCGCCCTTCACCACCTGCTCGCGGCCATGGTAGCGGCGCTCCAGCTCGCGGAACACGTCCGCCAGCGCGATGTCCTGCTGACGCAGGAGCACGAGCAGGTGGTACAGAAGATCAGCCGCTTCGTACGTCACCTCGGCGGCATCCGCGTTTTTGGCGCCGATGATGACTTCCGTCGCCTCCTCGCCGACCTTCTTGAGGATCTTGTCCAATCCTTTGTCAAACAGGTAGGTCGTGTACGCCCCCGGGGGGCGCTCGACGTGGCGCTGCAGGACGCGCTGCTCCAGCTGCAGCAGGACGTCGACCGCCGCGTCGCGCATAGCGGCGTCGGCGGAACCGACGGCCCCCCGCTTCCCTGCGACCCCCGCGGTTCCATCGCCGCCATGCTCATCCGCACGACCTGACGCCACAGCGGCTTGCGGCGCCGCAAGACCGGTGTGAAAGCAGGATGTGGCACCCGTGTGGCATGCGGGTCCCGCAGGCTCGACCTGCACCACCAGCGCATCGCCGTCACAGTCCACGTACACGTCGAGCACCCGCTGTGTGTGCCCCGACGTCTCGCCCTTGTGCCAGAGTTCCTGGCGCGACCGGCTGAAGAACCACGTTTCGCCGCTCGCCAGCGTCTTTGCCAACGATTCCGCGTTCATGTACGCCAGCGTCAGCACCCGTTTGGTATGCGCGTCCTGCACAATGGCCGGGATCAGGCCCCGCTCGTCGAACCGCAGGCCCGCCTGCGCCTGCCCGTTGATCGCCAGACCCACCGCCTACACCCCTTTCACGACTGCGACCCGCACCGCCCGAACCGCGCGGGCCCGTCCCAACGCTCGCGCCGCGCGGCCCGGCGACACAAGACGGGCGGCCGTCTTGCATCGCCCGCGCCTTGAGCCGCGCCCGCGCTCAGCGCACGGGCAGGCCGCGCTCGCGCAAGTAGCCCTTCACTTCGTGAATCGACGTCTCCGCGAAGTGGAAGACGCTCGCCGCAAGGGCCGCGTCCGCCATGCCTTCCGTCAACACCTCGTAGAAGTGCGCCTTCGTCCCCGCTCCGCCCGAAGCGATGACAGGGATCCGCACACGCTCCGACACCCGCCGCGTAAGCTCAATATCATAGCCGTCGCGCTGCCCATCCTGGTCAAAGCTGGTCAACAGGATCTCGCCCGCGCCGAGTTGTTCCGCCTGCATCGCCCACTCGACGGCCGACAGGCCCGTCTTCACCCGTCCGCCGCTGATGAGCACCTCCCAGTCGGCGCGGGCGCGGTCAAACTTCGCGTCGACCGCGACGACGACGCACTGCGAGCCGAACCGGCGCGCCGCCTCCGTGATGAATTTCGGGTTGCGCACTGCGGCGGAATTGAGCGACACCTTGTCCGCTCCCGCGCCAAGGACGGCGCGCACGTCCTCCACCGTCGAAAGACCGCCGCCCACCGTGAACGGTATGAAAAGTTGCTCGGCCGTCCGGCTGACAATGTCCAACAGGATGCCGCGGCCCTCCGCCGTCGCCGAGATGTCGAGCAGCACGATCTCGTCAGCGCCCTGCTCGTCGTACTGCTTTGCAAGGACGACCGGATCGCCCGCGTCGCGCTGATTGCCAAAGAACGACTCAAACTTGACGACGCGGCCCTCCCGGACGTCGAAACAGGGAATGATGCGCTTGGTGATCATCGCGCGTCCTCCTGCATGGCCCGGACCGCCGCGTGCAGATCGAGCGTGCCTTCGAGCAGCGACTTGCCAAGTATCACGCCGGACAGTCCCTGCAGTTCATGGTCGCGCACGCTGCGCACGTCGCCGAGGTCCTTGACGCCGCCCGAGACGATCACGGCCAGTCCCGAGGCGGCGGCGAGAGCCACCGCCGATTCGATATTGGCCCCTGACAGCATCCCGTCGCGGGCAATGTCCGTGTACACGCACTCGGTGTAGCCGTACCCCCGGAGTTCCGCGGCGAGGTCGACCGCCTCCCGCCCTTCGGTCTTCGTCCACCCCTGCGTCGCGACCATTCCGCCGCGCGCGTCAATCCCGACGGTCACGCGCTCGCCGAATTCGCCGCAAAGCTCGCCCGCAAAGCGGGGATCACGCGCGGCCACAGTCCCGAGCACGCAGCGCCACACGCCGATCCCGAGCCAGTACTGCACGTCCCCGCGCGTGCGGATCCCGCCGCCGATCTGTACCGTCAGCCCGGTCTCCGCCACGATGCGGGACACGATGCCGCTCGTCTGCGGTGAACGACTGCCGGTGCGCGCCGCGTCGAGGTCGACCATGTGCAGGTGCGTCGCCCCCGCCTCCCGGTAGGCCGCGGCCAGTTGCACCGGATCGCCGTACACGGTCCTGGCGTCATAGTCACCCTGGCGCAGGCGCACAGCCTGTCCCTGCAGAAGGTCGATTGCCGGATATAGCCTCGTCACACACGCACCCCCGGAGCGCACAGCGCCGCAAAATTGCCCAGCAGATGTAGCCCGGCCGCCGCACTCTTCTCCGGATGAAACTGCATGCCATGGACATTGTCGCGCGACACGATGGCCGGCAGGTCGCGGAAGTAGTCGGTGGTCGCCACGAGGACTCCGCCGTCCATCGGCTCGACATAGTAGCTGTGGACGAAATAGGCCATTTCTCCACCGTCAAGGCCTGTCGTCAGGGGGCTTCGCCGCACAAGGCGCAGGCTGTTCCAGCCGACGTGGGGGATCTTGAAATCACCGTGCAAACGCCGTACATGCCCGGGAATCAACCCGAGGCCGACGTGCTGGCCGTGCTCCTCGCTGACGGAAAACAGCAGCTGCATGCCGAGACAGATCCCGAGCAGCGGCTTTCCGCTCTTCGCGTTCTCCTTAAGCGCGCCCTCCAGACCAAGCCGGCGCAGGCTGGCCATCGCGTCGCCGAACGCTCCCACGCCTGGGAGGATGACGCCGTCCGCCGCATCGAGCACGGTCCGGTCGGACGTCACCGCCGCCTGCTGTCCCAGACTCTCCAGGGCCTTTTGCACACTGCGCAGATTGCCCACGCCATAATCGACAATCGCGATCATTTCAGCGCACGCCCTCTTTCACCCGATTTCGCAAGCGATCAATGAAATCGTCGACCTCCGCGGCGCGCAGCTGGTAGCTGCGCCGGTTCGCCACCACCCGCGTCGAGACCCGCGCGAGTTCCGCGTGCACCACCAGCCCGTTTTCCCGCAACGTCTGACCGGTCTCCACAATATCGACAATGCAGTCGGCCAGGCCCGTGAGCGGCGCCAGTTCAACGCTGCCGTGCAGGTCGATCACCTCGATCTGCCGCCCGTGCTTGCGAAAGTAGTCGTGCGCATAGCGGTGGTACTTGGTCGCCACGCGCCGTACGCCCGCGACGTCGACGCCGGCTGGCCCGGCCACCACCATGCGGCACACGCCGATGCCGAGATCGAGCAGTTCGTGTAGATCAGCCTGCGCTTCATAGAGCACATCCTTGCCGACAAAGCCGATGTCGGCCGCCCCGTGTTCCACATAGGTGGGGACGTCGACCGGTTTCGCGAGCAGGTAGCGGACCGTCCCCGAACGGTCGGGAACGATGTACTTGCGCGTGTCGAACACGTCCTCATCGGGAGAAAAGCCGGCCGCCTGCAGCATCTCGACCGTCGTGCCCAGGATGCGTCCCTTGGTCAGGGCAACCGTCAACATGGTGCGTCGCCTTCCTTTTGCAGGTACTGTTCATACAGTTGAAGCCACTTTTCCTCCGCTACCGCACGACCGTCGGCGTCAAGCGTGAAGACCCCCACGTCCGCCGCGGCGCCGTCCGTTCCCGGCGCGCCATCCCATACGTCGACCGCCGCCGGGTGGCCGCGTTCGCGCAGGAAGCGGGCGAAAGCGTAGGCCGCGGGCCTGGCAGGCTCCGCATAACGCAGCCGCACGCCGTTTGGCCGTCCGGAGCGAGGTTCCACGATCGCCATCAGGCGTTCGATGTGCAGCACGCTGCCGGTCGCGGGGGCCTCCCTCCCGAACTGTTCAAGCAACCTGTCGTACCGCCCGCCAAAACAGATGGGATAACCGAGCGCATCCGCGTACCCTTCGATCACCACCCCTGTGTAGTACTCGTGGTGAAGGTACAGGGCCATGTCCAGGCGTACAAATTCGTCGACGCCGTGCTCGCGCAGCGCGCCCCACAGGGCGTCCAGTTCATCGCAGGCCGCGCGCGCGCCATCGTCCAACGCCGCGGCGCGCGCGGCCGCGACAGCCTCCACGCCGCCCCGGATATGGGGCAGTGCGGCCAGTTTCTCCAGATCCGCCTCACCGACCAGACGGCGCCCGCCGACCAAGGCCCGGCCGTACGCGACCAGGTCCTTCTCGATCAGGGCGCTGCGCAATTCCGCGCGCAGCGCGTCGGGCAGAGATCCCAGCATGGATTGAACGTATCCGCTGTGCCCGACCGCCAGTCGAAAGGCCCGCAAGCCAAGGCGGCGCAGGGAACTGACCATGACGGCAATGACCTCTGCGTCCGCCTCGACGCCCCGCACCCCGAGCAGTTCAACACCCGCCTGCGTGACCTCCGCCCGGTCGTGGACCCGGCCGCCTTCGGCGCGGTACGTCTTCGCCCAGTAGCACAGCCGCAGGGGTAATGGATCGTCGCCCAGCGTCGTCGCGGCCAACCGGGCGACCGCGGCAGTCATCTCCGGACGCAGGGCGAGCGTCCGGCCCGTGGCGTCGAACATCCGGTACATCCGTTCCTCGTCGTCCTGGTGAATTCCCTGCATGAATGTCGCCGCGTATTCCACAACGGGCGTCTCGACAGGCAAAAACCCGAAACGACCGAACTCGTCCATCAACTCCGCCTCAATAAAACGCCGATGGGCCATGTCCTCCCGCACGAAATCGTGACTGCCGGGAGGCCGTTCCCATCTTTGGGACACCCTCATTCATCCACCACCCGCACAAGTGCCGCGTCTGTCGCTTTAGCGTGCTAATATACTAAAGCGTCTGATCGCCCCCATCCTATCATCCGGTCCGCCCGCCTGTCAATCCGCTGACGCAGCCAGCCACGCAACCCGGGGGATGCACGGACGCGTGTTGCAGAGACCGGATGCTCTTGATCACTGTACTCCGGGCCCTGTCTGACAAGGCCTCCCGGACATCGCGGATAGACCGCCATGTGCGGCGCATCCGCACGGGAGCGGATCATGACAATGCGACTCAATCCGGCGCCGCGGATGGCGCGGTACAGGTGAGCTCGTATTTTCCCGGTAGACCCGCATGACTGCCTAAGCGCGGCGCATTACGGCGGTCTCTCGACTTCACGCGTCGACACAGGGCAGCCGACCCGGCAACCCTCCATGGCGCCTAGTCCCGCTCCTCTTCTCGATCCTCGATGCCGATCGTGGAGAGCAATTTTTCCGACAGTTCCCGCGCCGCGTGATAGCCCATGCGTTTCAGGCGCTGGTTCATGGCGGCGACCTCGATGATGATGGCGAGGTTTCGTCCAGGGCGGACCGGGACCACGAGGCTCGTCAACTCGACATCAAGAATGCGTCGCTTGGCTTCATCAAGCCCGAGACGGTCGTACGAGCGGTCGTCCTGCCAGGATTCCAGTTCCACGATCATCTCGATTTTCTTGTGCGTGCGGATCGCGCCGGCGCCGAACAGCGTCATCGCGTTCAGGACTCCCAGCCCGCGGATCTCCAGCAGGTGCTGCAGCAGCGGCGGCGCCGAACCCACCAGCGTATCCTCCGATGTCTGACGGATCTCCACGGCGTCGTCGGCCACCATGCGATGCCCGCGTTTGAGCAGTTCGAGCGCGGTCTCGCTCTTGCCGATGCCGCTCGCGCCTGTCATCAAAATCCCGATCCCGTACACGTCCACCAGGACGCCGTGCACCAAAGTCTCCGGAGCGAGCCGCAATTCGAGCAGCGTGGTCAGTTGCGCCACCAGCTTGGGCGTCGACAGCGCCGTGCTCAGCAATGGAACGCCCGCTTCCTCCGCCAATGCGACCATTGGCTCCGGTGACTGCAGATCGCGCGTGACCACGATGCACGGCGTGTCCTCGTACGCGCACAGCGCCCCCACCCGGGCACGCAGTTCCCCCTCCGACAGCGACGACAGATAGGCGAATTCCGTGCGGCCCATGACCTGAACCCGTTCTGCGGGATAATGCTGCAGAAACCCCGCAAGAGCGAGCCCAGGCCGGTGAATCTCGACCGAGCGCACCGGTCGCGACAGCCCGCGCTGGCCGACCAGAATGTCAAGCGGCAGTGCGGCGAGCAGATCGCGCACCGTGATAAATTTGCTCATCGATCCATCCCTCTTCAAGCGTCTGTATCGTACGATACCCACTATACCCGAATTGCGCGCTCCGGCCCAATGAAACAGGGACCGCACAGGAGCAAAGACGTCTCTCCCCCGTGCGATCCCTCTCTGAAGTCCGGTCCTCGCGTCCGACGCCGCGACACTAAAAGACAGCTTCCTCCGTATCCTTGCGAAACAGGTGGAACTTGCTCATGTCGATCGTCAATTTGAGTTCGTCGCCCACCTTCACGTCGCTGCGCGCCACAATCCGAGCGTTGACAGGCTGCCCCGCCACGTCCATCAGCAGGTACATTTCCGACCCCATGTGCTCCACCACGTCCACACTGGCGGTAAATCCGCCGCCGGGATACGTCTCCGCAAAGACCGGCTCGTCGTGGACGTGTTCCGGCCGAATCCCGAGCACGACCTCCTTGCCCACGACCTCCGCCTTGCGCAGGCCCTCGTAGCGTCCTTCCGGAAGCTCAAGGCTCATGCCCTCCGCCTCAAAACGGATCTTCCCGCCGTTCTCCTGCAGCTGCCCAGAGACGAAGTTCATCGACGGCGATCCAATGAACCCGGCCACGAAGAGGTTCTTCGGAAAGTTGTAAATCTCCTGTGGCGTCGCGACCTGCTGGATAAACCCGTCTTTCATGACGACAATCCGGTCCCCCATGGTCATGGCTTCCGTCTGGTCGTGCGTCACGTAAATGAATGTGGTTTGCAGTCGCTTGTGCAGCTTGCTGATCTCCGAACGCATCTGGACGCGCAGTTTCGCGTCAAGGTTGGAAAGCGGTTCGTCCATCAGGAAGGCCTGCGGTTCGCGCACAATCGCGCGCCCGAGCGCGACGCGCTGCCGCTGGCCGCCCGACAGCGCCTTCGGCTTGCGGGCCAGCAGGTGCTGAATATCGAGAATCTTCGCCGCGTCCTGCACACGCTTGTCGATCTCAGCCTTGGGAAACCGGCGCAGTTTCAGACCAAACGCCATATTTTGGTACACAGTCATATGAGGATACAGTGCATAGTTCTGAAACACCATCGCGATGTCGCGATCCTTTGGCGCCACGTCGTTCATTCGCCGCGCGCCGATGAACAGGTCGCCGTCGGAGATCTCCTCCAGCCCCGCGATCATGCGCAGCGTCGTCGACTTGCCGCAGCCGGACGGCCCGACCAGCACGACGAATTCCTTGTCAGCGATTTCAAGGCTGAAGTCCGTAACCGCAACCACTCCGCCTGTATACCGTTTGTACACGCCTTTCAGACTCACATTCGCCACTGTCTGTACCCCTTTCCGGACGCTCCGGGTGTTGTCGGTCCAAGTATACCCCGGAGAGAAAAGCGGTCGCCATACGGCAAAGTGTACAAACATGCGCCGGCAGCTTTAGGCACTTCGCCGTACACGCGTCACAGGCGGTGCAAGAGAAGCGCCGTCCAGACCGTGACGGCGTCCGCGAAACGCCGGATGTCGTACCCGGTCAGATCGCGGATGCGTTCAATGCGGTACAGCAGACTGTTGCGGTGCAGGTAAAGCTGCCGCGCCGTCTCGCTCATGTTCAGATCGCACTGGACGAACATGGCAACTGTCTGTTCGAGTTCAGCGCCGAGCGCCGCAACGGCCGTCGGCGGCAGAACATGCTCCACGTACGCCTGGCGGAGAGACTGGCGCACCCCGAGCAACAACTCATAGACGCCGAGGCCGTGCACCCCGAACAGCCGCTCATTTTCCAGGAACACCTCGGCGGCGCGCAGAATGTGGACGAACCGCCTCACCGTCTGCAGCAGTTCCGGGAATCCGCGGATCAGCCCGCTCCACACCGCGCGCGCCTCCACAAACCCCTCGGAGCGCAGTCCGTCCTGCAGCGCCCTGGCCGTCTCCTCCCCGGCCCGCTCATCCACCCGTTCAGTCGTCCCTGCGGGGAAAATGGCGACCATCAGTCCGTCGCCGTCGATGACGTGCGGCTGGAATTCGACCGCGTCGGTGAACGATTCCAGCATCGGCTGCGCCTCGGACAGAAGGTCCGAAGACCGCCCGTCCACGCTCTTTAGCCCGATGGCGAACACCGGCCAGCGAAACGGCGGCACCGCCCGCTCCCACTCATCGTCAATCCGCACGGGACCCGGGAACGGATCGCCGCCGCCCTGCAGCGCGTCGCGGATCCAGTCCTTCCACGGCGCGCTGTCCGTTTTCACCTGCCGCGGATTGCCGTAGAGCAGCACCTGGAGCATATGGCGCTCGGCGGCGCTGAGCGCGTCCATTTCATGGGATACGTAGTACACGGCCTCATCCGCGCCAAGAACCGCGCGCCACAGACGCCCGTTCCACCCCACGCCCCCCGCATCCGGTTCCACGCGTCCCAGCCCGGCGGGCGCGACCGTCGAGACGGCCAGCCGTCCTTCAAACGATTCCGCAATGCCAAAGAGCCACTCGTCCAGCCGTCATCCCTCCCGCGCCGCGTCATCCGCGCACCCGTCTGCCATTCCGTCGGCGCACCCGCTTCCATTCCGTCCGCGCACCCGTCTGCCATTCCGCCCGCGCACCCGTCTGCCATTCCGTCCGCGTTCCCGCTTCCATTCCGTCGCGGCGGCGCGAGAGACCACCTTGTCGCCGATCGCAAACAGTGCGGGACAGCGCTCCCCCGGCCGCCGCAACCGGCCCGCCTCCATGGCGCTCACGGCGCCCTACGAGCCACATCCGCGGCGCCGCTGTCCTGCGGACAGATCGGCGCAGCGATTCGTCCCGGGCGCCATACGTCGAGTGACTGCGCCTGCCGAAATTCGGTTTATCGCATGTCCCTCGGGGGAACTGCGAAAAAGTCCGGAGCGCAAGCCAAAATGGACTGCGATAGCGTTTGAGGCTTTAGTCAAACGCTATCGCTGGACAGACCCGCGACGGACCGACCGAATGTCACAGTTCCCCTAGGCAATCCTGTCGCCGTCGGCGACGCGGCGCTCCGGAGCCAGCAGAACGACCGCCCCTTCCCCGGTGAGGGCGCCAAGCACCAGAACTTCGGACACGAACCCCGCCACCTTGCGCGGCGGGAGGTTGACGACCGCAATCACCTGGCGGCCAATCAATGTCTCCGGCGTATACAGCGCCGCGATCTGCGCCGAACTCGACTTCACACCGAGGGGACCGAAGTCGATCTGCAACTGGTACGCAGGCTTGCGCGCCGTCGCATGGGGACGCGCGGCCACGACCGTGCCGACGCGCACGTCGAGCGCGGCAAACTGCTCCAGGGACGCGCCGCCCGCCGTCGCGCCGCTGTCCGTCGCAGGCGGTTGCCCGGCATCCGTGTTCTTTCCCTCGGACACAGCCCACACCCCCACCGGCAAATCGGTTGCCGCCGTTCGCTTCCGCGCCGCCGCGGCGCAGCCCGGGTCTCAGGCGTGGATGACGGCGCTCAAGTCGTTCGCCCGGTCGCGATCGCGCTTCAGGATCGGCGCCAGGTACTGTCCCGTGTGCGATCCCTTCGCCTGCGCCACCTCTTCCGGCGTTCCGGAAGCCACGATGCGTCCTCCACGGTCGCCGCCCTCCGGGCCAAGATCAATCAGGTAGTCAGCGGTCTTGATGACATCGAGGTTGTGCTCGATCACGATGACTGTCTCGCCGGCCTCCACCAGGCGCTGCAGGACGTGCAGCAGTTTCTCGATGTCGGCGACATGCAGACCCGTGGTCGGTTCGTCGAGGATGTACACCGTCTTTCCGGTGCTGCGCCGGTGCAGTTCGGACGCAAGTTTCACGCGCTGCGCCTCGCCGCCGGACATCGTCGTCGCGGGCTGGCCGAGCCGCATGTACCCGAGCCCGACCTCCTGCAGGGTGGCGAGCCGCCGCGCGACGCGGGGCACATTCTCGAAGTAGATGAGCGCCTCGTCGACCGTCATGTCGAGGACGTCGGCGATCGACCTGCCCTTGTAGTGAACGTCGAGCGTCTCCCGGTTGTACCGCTTGCCCTTGCACACTTCGCACGGCACGTAGACGTCGGGCAGAAAGTGCATCTCAATCTTGATGATTCCATCCCCGCGGCACGCTTCACAGCGGCCGCCGCGGACGTTGAAACTGAAGCGGCCCTTCTTGTAGCCGCGCACCTTCGCCTCGGTCGTGGAAGCGAAGACGTCGCGGATATCGTCAAACACGCCCGTGTAGGTGGCTGGATTCGACCGCGGCGTCCGCCCGATCGGCGACTGGTCGATGTCGATCACCTTGTCCACATGCTCCAGTCCCGCCACGCCGTCGTGTCTGCCTGGCCGCACATGCGCGCCGTTCAGGCGCGCGGCGAGCGTCTTGTGCAGGATCTCGTTCACAAGGGTGCTCTTTCCCGAACCGGAAACTCCCGTGACGCACGTGAAGACGCCCAGGGGAAAATTGACCGTCAGGTTTTTGAGGTTGTTCTCGCGCGCGCCGCGCAGCGTGATCACGCGCTCCGTGACCGGCCGGCGGGCGCCCGGGATCGGCACGAAGCGACGCCCGCTGAGGTACTGTCCCGTGAGAGAGGCCGCGTTGTCCATGATCTCCTGGACACTGCCCTGGGCCACGACGGTGCCGCCGCGCTCCCCCGCCCCCGGGCCAATGTCAAGAATGTGGTCCGCGGCAAACATCGTATCCTCGTCGTGCTCGACGACGATCAGCGTGTTGCCGAGATCGCGCATCCGCGACAGGGTGCGCAGCAGGCGCGCGTTGTCGCGCTGGTGCAGCCCGATGCTCGGTTCATCCAGGATATACAACACCCCGACCAGGCTGGAGCCGATCTGCGTCGCCAGCCTGATGCGCTGCGCCTCCCCGCCGGAGAGCGTGCCCGCGGAGCGCGCGAGGGTCAGGTAATCCAGCCCGACGTCGCGCAGGAAACCGAGCCGCGCGCTGATCTCCTTAAGAACGAGGTTGGCGATCTGCGCATCCTTGTCCGACAGCGTCAGGTTGGCGAAGAAGTCCAGCGCTCCCGTGATCGACTTGGCCGTCACCGCGGCGATGTCCTCGCCGCCGACCCGCACCGCGAGACTCTCGGGGCGCAGCCGGCAGCCCCCGCACTCCGGACAAGGCCGGCTGCTCATGTACCCGGAGATGAATTCGCGGATAAAATCCGACGCGGTCTCGCGAAAGCGCCGTTCGAGGTTCGGGACCACGCCTTCATACAGGAGTTCGGCCTCTTTGACCTGGCCGAAGTCGTTCTCGAAGGAGAAACGCACCTTCTCTTGCCCACCGTGAAGCAGACGGTTCAGTCCGTCCTCAGGCAACTCCGCGACCGGCACGTCCATCGGCACGCCGAACGTGCGGCAGGCGGCGGCGAGCAGTTCCGGGTAGTAGGTCGAGGACGACCCCACCCACGGCGTCACCGCCCCCCCGGCAATCGACTTGCCGCGGTCCGGAATGACGAGTTGCACGTCCACCTCCACCTTGACTCCGAGGCCGGAACACGCCGCGCACGCGCCAAACGGGCTGTTGAAGGAAAACATCCGGGGACTCAGTTCCGGAACGCTGTAGCCGCACGTGGGACATGCCAGGTTTTGGCTGAACAGCATCTCCTCGCCGTCCGCAATGTCCACGACGACAAGCCCGCCAGAGAGCGACAGCGCCGTCTCCAGGGAGTCCGTCAGGCGCGCGCGGATATCGTCTTTCAACACGATGCGGTCAACCACCACGGAGATGTCATGCTTCCTGTTTTTCTCCAGCTTGATCGGTTCGCCGAGTTCGCGCACTTCTCCGTCCACCCGCACGCGCACGTAGCCGCTGCGCGCGAGATCCTCAAAGACCTTCGCGTGCTCGCCCTTCTTCCCGCTCACCACGGGAGCCAGGATCTGCAGACGAGAACGCTCGGGCGCCATCAGCAGACGGTCGACCATCTGGTCGATCGTCTGCGACGCGATCGGGACATTGCACTTCGGGCAGTGGGGTTTACCGATGCGGGCGTACAACAGCCGCAGATAATCGTAGATTTCAGTGACTGTCCCGACCGTCGACCGCGGGTTGCGGCTTGTCGTCTTCTGGTCAATGCTGATCGCCGGCGACAGTCCCTCGATCGCGTCGACGTCCGGCTTGTCCATCTGCCCGAGAAACTGGCGCGCGTAGGCGGACAACGACTCCACGTACCGTCGCTGCCCCTCCGCATAGAGAGTGTCGAACGCGAGGGACGACTTCCCCGATCCGCTCAGGCCCGTCAGCACGACCAGGCGGTCGCGGGGAATGGTCACGTCGATATTCTTGAGATTGTGCACCCGGGCGCCCTTGATCACGATATTCTCATGCGCCATGCAGAACGGAACCCCCTTTCTCCAGCCTGCGGTCACCGCCCGTTCAGCGCAACTTACGACGACGCTGACAACTCGATCAGGATGTCCCGCAATTCCGCCGCCCGCTCGAACTGGAGCGCCCGCGCCGCTTCCTTCATCTCACGCTCCAACCGCTTTGTCATGTCGGTCCGCTCGCTCTTCGTAAGACGCCGCATCTTGGCCGACAACTCTTCTCCGTCCGCCATCGGCTTGACCGCCTCGATCACGTCCCGCACGGCCTTGCGGATGGTTTGCGGGGTGATGCCGTTTTTCTCGTTGTGGTCCGACTGGATCTCGCGGCGCCGGTTCGTTTCGCCGATCGCCGCAGTCATCGAGTCGGTCATCACGTCCGCGTACATGATGACCTCGCCCCCGGAATTGCGCGCCGCCCGCCCGATGGTCTGAATCAGCGAGCGCTCGGCGCGCAGGAACCCCTCCTTGTCCGCGTCGAGGATCGCGACAAGCGACACCTCGGGCAGGTCGAGTCCCTCGCGCAGCAGATTGATCCCGACAAGTACGTCAAACACGCCGAGCCGCAGGTCGCGCAGAATCGCCATGCGCTCCAGCGTCTTGATGTCGCTGTGCAAATAGCGCACCTTGATGCCGCTCTCTTTCAAATAGTCGGTGAGGTCTTCCGCCATCTTCTTTGTCAGCGTCGTCACAAGCACGCGTTCCTCGCGCGCGATGCGACGTCGCGCTTCATGGATCAGGTCGTCAATCTGCCCCTTGATCGGCCGCACGTGGATCATCGGGTCGAGCAGCCCCGTCGGACGGATGATCTGCTCCACGATGACCCCGCTCTCGCGGCGCTCGTAGTCGCCCGGCGTCGCCGAGACGAACACTGTCTGGTACTTGTAGCGCGCCAGTTCCTCAAAGCGCAGTGGGCGGTTGTCGGCGGCGGACGGCAGGCGAAAACCGTGCTCGATCAGCGTGAGCTTGCGCGTCCGGTCGCCGCCGTACATCCCGTGGAGCTGCGGGATCGTGACGTGCGATTCGTCGATCACGAGCAGAAAGTCCTCCGGAAAATAGTCGAACAGCGTGAACGGGGGCTCGCCCGCCTTGCGGCCGTCAAGATGGCGCGAGTAGTTTTCGATCCCGGAACAGAAGCCGACCTCCTGCATCATCTCGATGTCGTAGTTCGTGCGCTGCTCCAGCCTCTGCGCCTCGAGCAACTTGCCTCCCGCGCGCAGTTCGGCCAAGCGTTCCCCGAGTTCGGCGCGGATGTCCGTGACGGCCCGCGCAATCGTTTCGCGCGAGGAGACAAAGTGCGATGCGGGGAAGATCGCGACGTGTCCACGGCGGCCCAGGACTTCTCCGGAGACGATGTCGATCTCCGTGATTCGTTCCACCTCGTCGCCAAAAAACTCCACCCTGATCGCCTGCTCCCCGCGCGAGGCCGGAACGATCTCCAGCACGTCGCCCCGGACACGAAAAGTTCCGCGGGCAAAGTTGACGTCGTTGCGCTCGTACTGCATGTCCACGAGCCTGCGCAGCACATCGTTGCGCGGGCGTTCAGAACCCGTGCGCAGCGACAGAACATTCTCCCGATAACGGTCCGGGTTGCCCAAGCCGAAGATGCTTGACACGCTGGCGACGACAAGCACGTCGTTTCGCTCCACCAGGGCGCTTGTCGCCGCGTGCCTCAGCTTGTCGATCTCATCGTTGATCTTTGCGTCTTTCTCGATGAATGTATCCGACTGCGGAATATACGCCTCAGGCTGGTAATAATCGTAGTAACTGACGAAGTACTCGACCGCGTTGCGCGGGAAAAACTCCTTGAACTCGGACGTCAGTTGGGCCGCCAGGGTCTTGTTGTGCGCAATCACAAGCGTCGGCTTGTTGATCTCGGCCACAACGTTGGCAACCGTGAAGGTCTTGCCTGAACCCGTGACGCCGAGCAGCGTCTGAAACCGGTTGTTCTTCGCGAGACTGGCGACCAGGCGCTCGATGGCCTGCGGCTGGTCGCCAGTCGGTCCATACTCGGCCTCAAGCTCGAACCGACCAGGCAAGTCCGTGCTCACATCGCCCCACTCCCTCGTCCTTCTGCACTCCCCCATTATATACGATCATACGTTCGATTTAAACTCCAGTCACTTCGCCCCGCTGAATTTCGCCGTCTTCGGTCCGACCGGCTGTTCGATGGCGCTGAGCGAATTGTTGATCGGGGGTCCATTGTAGGCTCCGGCCTCCGCCAGGGACGCCACCCAGTTGCGCAGGATGACGATGTTCACGCGCCGGTTTTGTGCGCGCCCGACGTGCGTCGCATTGGAGTACAGCGGGTGGTACTGCCCATACCCGACGGCCGACAGCCTGCGCGGAGATATCCCGTGTCCCTGGAGAAATTCCAGGACCGTCAAGGCCCTCCCTGTCGATAATTCCCAATTTGAAGGAAATTGGGCGGTGTGGATCGGCACGCTGTCCGTGTACCCCTCCACGAGAATCTGATTGGACAACTGCTGCAGGAACGGCACTAGTCCAGCCAGCACCACCATGTCCTGCGCCTGGAGCGTGGCCTGGCCGGTATTGAAGAACACCACGTCGCTGAGTGAAATCTGGATGCCGCGCTGCTGGTTCTGGATGGTCACCGAACCGCGCAGTCCATGTGCCCTGATATAGTGCTCCAGGTTCGCGTAGAGATTTGAAAACTGCTTGTCTTCGACGATGATCTGCTGCAACTGCCGGCGCTGCGCCGCGGTCAGGGACGGGGTGCCAAGGGCCGTCGCCGCCCTGCTTGTCGTGCGTCCGACCGACGGATTCTCGACTGCCAGCAGCGCGGTCTTGCCCAGCCCGTTCAGGGGAATCTGGTTGCTGGGATCCAGCGCCTGGTTGAGCGATTGCGACAGCGACAGGAATTTGGCGACGTCGACCTTCGACATGGCGTACATGATGACGAAAAAAATCAACAGCAGGGTAATCAGGTCAGAATAGGTGATCAGCCAGCGCTCGCTGTTCTCCTTCTGTGCGCGGCCGTGGCGCCGTCTCCTACGCGTCGTTTTCGGCACCCCCCTCGACTCTCTGCTGGACCGGCCTTTCGGCGGCGGCGCGCGCCCTTGGCGCCAGGAACACCAACAGTTTCTGACGCAGGATGAGCGGGTTCTCCCCCGCCTGGATCGATACGATGCCCTCTGTGATCAGTTCCTTCACGAGCAATTCCTCTTTCGAGCGCTGCTTCAACTTGCTCGCGATCGGCAGCCAGATCAGGTTGGCGCTGCCGACGCCGTACAGGGTGGCGATGAAGGCGGTGGCGATGAGCGGTCCGAGTTTGCTCACGTTCGACAGATTGCCCAAAACATGGATCAATCCCATAACCGTCCCGATAATGCCCATCGTCGGCGCAAATCCACCCGCCGCCTCAAAGATCGCGGCTCCCGCCTCGTGTCGGCTCTCGACAAACTGGATGTCCGTCTCGAGCACGTTGCGCACCAGTTCCGGGTCCACCCCGTCCACAATCATCTGCACGCCATTGCGAAAGAAGGGATCGTCATACTGCTCCACACGCTCCTCGAGCGAGAGAATCCCCTCGCGCCGCGCCAACGTCGCCAGTTCGGCCAGTTCGTCGATTGTGGACCGCGCGTCGGGCGACTTGCCGAGAAACGCGATGCGCAGCAGCGGCCCCACGGATTTCAACTGCGCCATGGGGAACGAGACGACGGTTGCGCCCACCGTGCCGCCGAGAACGATGATCGCGGCGGACAGACCGAGCAACGCGGCGACCGATCCGCCCTCCATGACGAACGCGATGATGAGCGAGGCCAGCCCGAGCAGCAGACCTGCAAGTGTCGTGAAATCCATTTGAGCCGTACTCCCCATATAAAGAGTTGCCACTATATTTCGCGGACCGCCGCAGGACGCAGGTCAGCGCGCCAATGCCTGCCTGCGCACCTGCCACCACCGCCAGAGCCATCGCATGACGCGAATATTGTACACCTCGGCGTACTCGTCCGCCCGGCTGTCGGGAACGGCGACGATGCCGAGTTGATGCGGATCGCGGTGATAGATCGGCGTGCCGACAAACCGGGCTTCGCCCCGCTCGTCCAGAACCTCCATTTTTACGTAGGCCGGATTCTGGTCGATCGCAAAGTGAATGTCGTACGGGCTGTTCACGGGAGTGGAACCGATCCTGCGCACCACTTCACCCGGTCGCAGCCCGACCGCATCCGCCGGACTCCCCGGGATGACCGCGAGAATCCGGACACCGCGCGCGGGGCGCACAAACAGCGGGCTCGCATCGCGCTCGAGCTTGTCCGCGAACCAGTACAGTCCGGCGTGTGCCGCGAACGCCAGGACAGCGGACGCCGCGAGGACCCAGGGCCGCCACAGGGACACCAGGGCGAGCGCCGTCACGAGCGCCCCGTACAACAGAACAGCCGCGGCGGTTCTGCGGCTGGCCGCGCGCGGCAGCGACCCGATCGCCAGGCCGTTGAACCCGATCAACGCGGGGAACGGCAAAGGGGATCCGGCGGCTGTCAGCAACACCAAGGGTACGGGCCACAACTTCTGCAGGACGTAGGCGCCGACGACCTGGCCGCGGCGACTGCGAATGAACATTGGACTCGCGGCGCGGTGACCGGCGAACCAGATGAGCGCCCCCTCCGCCACGTGCAAAACGCCCGCCAGAAAGAGAAGAGAACGGCCGTGAACGGTCACGAGCGTCGCGAGAGGCCCCCAGAGTTCGCCCCCCGCTGCGGCGTAGACGGCGGCGATCACGTGCGCCAGGGCCAGTACGGATGCGGCGTAGCCCACACACGCGTAGCGCACGTCGACGGCCAGCAAAACGAAGAGCACGCCCCACATCCAGAGCACGTCGTACCTGCCCACGACGACTCCCATAGCCAGCATGCCAACGGTCAGCGCCGCGCCGACGAGGAGCGAGACGAGGAGTGAGACCAGCCATTCCCGTACAACGGAGGTCACGCGCACGCCAAAGAATGCGCGCTCAACACTCTGAATCCGTCTGTACTGGAGCCACACGAAGAGGACGGCGGCCACATAGATCCATGGCGACCGCGCAAGGGCGCCGTAACCTTCAACCGCCTGCCAAAAGAGCGTCACTGCCATCTTCCTTCCAGCAGGCGGGAGGGACACTCTCCTGCGTTCCATGATCGCGGGCGACAACTAAACAGCCGCCCGTCGGCCCCCGTTCGTTATTAGTTTCGACACGCGGCGTCCGCTTCCTGCCGACGGACGCAAATTCCCCGGCGGACGCTGTCTGCGCTGCGCCGCACAACCCGCGACGGTGCAGCACGTGGACCCTCCCCAAGCTCACTCATCCTGCCCGGAGTGCCGCGCCTGCCCTGTCTCCCAGAGCGTCTTGTGGGGGCGACACGGCAGGCCTCATGCCACCGTCGCGGCATGGGAGCCTGATGTGGTTGGACCCGGTCACGTCGCCCCCAGCCGGTTCTCCAAGTAGCCGACGGCCGCCGTGAGCTGCGGGTCGGTCCTCTCCCGGCGCGCGAGGATCGCGACGTTCAGCACGTAGGCCGTGGCTGCGTCCACCTTGCCCGTGACCGGCAGTCTGTGCAGTCTTTGGAAGGCCGCCACAGCCTGGGAGGTCGCGGTTCCGAAGTACCCGTCGGTGCGCCCGGGATCGAATCCGAGCGCCAACAACATCCGCTGCAGAACGGCCACGCTGACCGAGTTGCTGTTCTGTTCCAGAAGCCTGCGCGATGTCATCGGCAGCGGCGGCAGGTGGAAGAAGGACGGCGTGGGCACGGCGATCCGCGGCGCCAATCCCAGTCTGTGCACCCATTGTCCAGCGGGCGTCAACCAGCGCGCCACCGTCATCTTGAGGCTCGACCCGTCGGAAAACTCCTCTGTCTCCTGGACAGTGCCCTTGCCGTAGGAGCGTTCGCCGATGAGCGCCGCACCCCCGGACTGGGACAGTGCGGCGGCGAGCACTTCCGCCGCGCTCGCGCTCCCCTGGTCGATCAGGCAGACCAGGGGCAAGGCGACGCCTGGACCCGTCGAACGGATGACCTGACGCCGGCCGCCGCGCAGGGCGATCTGCGCCACGGTCGCCCCCTTTGGCAGGAGCGCGCTGGCCACCTGCGTCACGCTCTGCAGCAGGCCGCCCGGGTCCTGCCGCACATCGACGACCAGCGCGCGGGCACCCCGGGACTTGAGGATATCAAGATCGCGCCGGAACGCGGCGGCCGTGTCCGGGCCGAATTGCGTGATCAACAGGTACCCGATGCGATCCTGCAGCATGCGGGCAAAGACTGTGGACTGGTGCACGCGCGCCCGCACGGGACGCACCACGATTCGCTCATCTCCGCGCGCCAGTTCCAGGGTCACCGGCGTCCCGACGCGCCCGCGCACCAGTTCCACCGCGCGCTCCACGGACATGTTCGCCGTCTGGACACCGTTGATCTTCAGGATCGCGTCGCCTGCCCGAATGCCGGACCGCTGGGCCGGCGAACCGGGAAGCACGGAACTGATCACCAGCTGTCCGCCCGAGACAGCGATCACGGCGCCGATCCCGTGAAACTGCGACGTCACCATCTCCCTGAAGCGCGCCGCCATGACGGGATTCATGTACAGTGAAAACGGATCGCCCAGCGAATCCACCATGCCGTGAATGGCGCCGACGATCAATTCATTCGAATTCACGGAACGGTAGTAGTCTTGTGAAAGGAGTCCGTAGACATCGACGAACTGCTTGTAGGCGGGATTGCCAGCGAGCGGCGAGAAATCCGCGCCGGCCCATTTCAATCCGCCGACCGTAACGGCCGCTGTCAGTGCCATCGCACCCGCCAAGCGGCTCCACTTGGCCACATTCAAGAAAACCACCCATCTTCGCCGAGTCGTCGGGCGCGCGGCACATCGACCCCGCGCCTGTACTACTCTATGCGGACGAGTAGCGCCATAACACTGCGGGCTACTTGCGCAGGAAGCGGCGCACCGACACCAGACTGCCCCACACACCCATGAACAGCCCGCACAACAGCAGAATCGTCGACATCTCAAAGAGCACGTCGTTCGGCGCGAGCAGCGTGAAAGGCGGGAACAGCGTGACGTTGCCAACCAGCCAGCGATACCCCTCGTAGAGCACGGCCGAAGGAATCAGCGCCCCCACCAGTCCTATCATCGTGCCCTCGACGAAGAATGGTCCGCGAATGAAGCTGTTCGTCGCACCGACCAGCTTCATGATCTCGATCTCGCGGCGGCGCGTGAAAATGGTGATCTTGATCGTGTTGGAGATCAGAAAGACCCCCATGATGAGCAGCGCCACGACGAACACGATCGCGGTATCGCGCACGACGTTCGTCACGGCAAACAGCTTGCCGATAAAGCTCTGTCCGTACTGCACCTTCGCGATGCCGGGAAGACCCGCCACCTTCTTCGCCAATAACGGCGTCGCGCGGGGATTGCTTGCCTGCAGCACGTACTCGTCGGGCAATGGATTGCCAAGGCCGGAGATGATGCCCTGATTCTGCTTGAGCAGAGCCTTCATCTCTTTCATGGCCTGCTGCTTGGAAACGAACTTCACACTGCGCACGCCGGGCAGCGCCTTGAGTTTGGTCTCCAGCGCAGGCAGTGACTTGGCCGGATAGTTAGACGCCACATAGGCGTTGATCTGCAACTGGCTCTCAATATTGGATGAGATGTGCTGGACGTTCAGGCTGAGGATCATCGAGAGGCCAAGGATCAGCAGGGTGACGGCGACAGCGCTCACCGCCGCGAAACTCATCCAGCCGTTGCGAAAGAGGTTCTTGCACCCTTCGCGCGTCAACCGGCCCATGGTCCTAATCTTCATAGCCGTAATCCCCACGCTCTTCGTCCCGGACAATCTCGCCGTGTTCGATGGCTATCACTCGCTTCTTCGTTGCATTCACCAGTTCCCTGTTGTGCGTCGCCATCACGACCGTCGTTCCCCGGTCGTTCACCCGTTCGAACAGCTTGAGAATCGACCAGGAATTCTCCGGATCGAGGTTGCCCGTCGGTTCGTCCGCGATGATGACGTTCGGTTTGTTCACCAGAGCCCGCGCGATGCCGACGCGCTGCTGCTCGCCGCCGGACAGTTGCTGCGGCAGGACGTGAGCCTTGTCGGCCAGCCCCACGAGCTCCAGGATCTCCTTCACGCGCCGCCCGATCGTCCGCCGCGACGCCTCCGTAACCTCCAGCGCGAACGCCACATTCTCCTGGACGGACAGCTTGTTCAGCAGCTTATAGTCTTGGAATACCACGCCGATATGTCTGCGCATAATGGGGATCTGCCGTTCCCGGAGACGTTCGATGTTGAACCCGCCGACAAAAATGTGACCGTTTGTGGGACGCTCTTCCCTGTACATCAACTTGATGAAGGTGGACTTTCCAGCGCCGCTCGGACCCACCACGTAGACGAACTCGCCCTGCTTGATGCGGACCGAAACACCCGAGAGCGCCTTCACGCCATTTGAATATTCCTTCGAGACATCCTGCAATTCGATCATGAAAGCTCCCCCAACTTTGGACGGCCAGTCCAACCCGCGCAATGACGCCGCAACGCAAAACTCGGACGCGCCACTTCCTGCGGTGTCCGTGCGGCATCGCGGTTGATCATGCAATTCGACAGAATTTCGACAGCGACCGCCGCAAATCCTGCTCGGGAATGTGTCAGGATCACAACATGGCGCGCGCCATTTCCAGTTGCCGGGCGACTGCCGCCGGAGCCGTGCCGCCGCGGCTCGTGCGGGCGCCGACCACGGCGGACGGCGACAGACGCTGCAAAACCGCGGCGTCAAGCAATTCCGAGAAGGTCTTCAGTTCCGGCTCCGACAGGTCGCCGAGAGTTTGCTTTTTCTCCAGACAATACCGCACCAGACGTCCCACCACTTCATGCGCCTGGCGGAACGGAAGACCCCGTTCAACGAGATAGTCCGCCATATCCGTGGCGGCGCTGAAATCACCGTGCAACGCCGCGGCGACGGAGTCCCTGCGCACTTTCGCCGTCTTGAGCATGGCGGCGAACAGTTCGAGCGTCAGCTTCACGGTGTCAACCGCGTCAAAGAAGCCTTCCTTGTCTTCCTGCAGGTCCTTGTTGTACGCAAGCGGCAGCCCTTTACACGTGACGAGCAGCGCCTGCAGGTGGCCGAACACCCGGCCCGCCTTGCCGCGCGCGAGTTCCGCCACGTCCGGGTTCTTCTTCTGCGGCATGATCGAGGAGCCGGTCGTGAACGCATCGTCGAGTTCCACGAAACTGAACTCCTGGCTCGTCCACAGGATGAGTTCCTCGGCCAGCCGCGACACGTGCACCATCACAAGCGACAGCGCCGCCAGGCCCTCGATCAGGTAGTCGCGGTCGCTCACCGCGTCCATACTGTTCTCGTAGAGCCCCGACAGGCCCAGTTGGCGCGCGACCGCCTCGCGGTCGACCGGAAATGTCGTCCCGGCCAGGGCGCCGGCCCCGAGCGGCGAAACATCCGCTCGCTTCATCGCGTCGGCCAGCCTCCCTTTGTCGCGCTCCAGCATCCAGAAATAGGCCAGCATGTGGTGCGCCAGCAAGACGGGCTGCGCCCGTTGCATGTGCGTGTAGCCGGGAATGATGACGTCCATGTTTGCTTCGGCCATATCGACCAGCGCCGCCTGCAGATCGGCCGCCGCGCCCATCACGGCGCCGAATTCCGCCCGTGCATACAGGTGCATGTCCAAAGCCACCTGGTCGTTGCGGCTGCGCCCCGTGTGCAGACGGCCGCCGACAGGCCCGATCAGGTCCGTCAGCCTGTGCTCGATATTCATGTGGACGTCTTCCAGCTCGCGCTTCCACACAAACGCGCCCGCCTCGATCTCCGCGCGCACCTGCCGCAACCCGCCTTCGATCCGCAGCGCGTCCTCCCCGCTGATGATCCCTTGCGCGCCGAGCATGCGTGCATGCGCAATGCTGCCCTCAATGTCGTGCGGCCACAGCCGCTGGTCAAAATGAACGGAGGCGTTGAACGCCTCCACCAGTTCATGCGGCGCTTTGTCAAACCGCCCGCCCCACATCGCGTTTCCCGCGGCGCCCGCGGACGGCTTTTCCATCTCGCTCATGTCATGTGCTCCTTAGTGTCTTGAAAATGCGGGACCTATGAGTTTTGCGGACTCTTCTCGCGCTCTGCCGCCGCGTTCTCCTGCGCGACGCTGGCATGCAGCCGCGTCGGCAGTCCCCACAGCGAGATGAACCCGACCGCCGCCTTATGGTCGAACCTGTCGTCCGCCGCGTAGGTGGCAAGACTGTGATTGTACAGCGAATAGGGCGAGGCCGAAGCGGCCGCGTGCACCGATCCCTTGAACAGTTTCAGCCGCACCGTTCCCGTGACCGTGCGCTGCGTTTCCGCGAGGAACGCGTCCACTGCGCGTTTGACGGGCGAGAACCACAGGCCGTTGTACACGGCCTCCGCGTACTTCTGCTCCATCAGCGGCTTGACCTGCACCACCTCGCGCGTCAATGTCAGATGCTCCAGGGCCTGATGCGCCCGAATCAGGGAAATGGCGCCGGGAGCCTCGTAGACCTCGCGCGACTTGATGCCGACCAGCCGATTCTCCACGTGGTCAATGCGCCCCACGCCGTGCGCGCCTGCCAGGGCGTTCAACTGCGCGATCAGTTCCGCCAGCCTCATCCGCTCGCCGTCCAGCGCCACGGGCACGCCCCGCTCGAACGCGATGTCCGCGTACGCCGGCTCATCCGGCGCCATCTGCGGACTCGTCGTCCATTCGAACGCTTCCTCCGGCGCCTCCGCCCACGGGTCCTCCAGCACGCCCGCCTCGCAACTGCGGCCCCACAGATTCGCGTCCACGCTAAACGGGCTGTCAAGCGTCACGGGAACCGGCACTCCATGCAGTTTCGCGTAAGCAATCTCTTCGTCGCGCGACCAGGCCCATTCGCGCACCGGAGCGACAACCGACAGGTCGGGCGCTAGAGCCGCCGCCGACACATCGAACCGGACCTGGTCATTGCCCTTGCCCGTACATCCGTGGGCGATCGCCTCCGCCCCCACTTCACGCGCCACTTCAACCATAAACTGGGTGATGAGCGGCCGCGACAGCGCGGCCGACAGCGGATACACACCTTCATACAGTGCGTTGGCAAAGATACTCGGCACGATAAATTCTTCCGCGAACCGGTCGCGCGCGTCAACCATCCGCGACTCCACCGCGCCGATCGTCAGCGCCTTGGATTTGACAAACCCGAGATCCTTGCCCTCACCCACATCCAAGGACAGCGCCACGACCTCGTAGTCCTGCTGCTCGGTCAGCCACTTGATGGCAACCGATGTGTCAAGTCCACCCGAGTACGCGAGGACAATCTTCTTTTTCGCCACAAACAAACCCTCTCTCCGCAAAAGTACCCGCCGCCATGACGTCCGTCGATTCCCTTGGGGATCATCGCAGTTCCCCTAGCGCACGCCCGTTCCCATCGTCGCCGCCAGCACCGCTTTTTGCGCGTGGAGACGGTTTTCCGCCTGGTCAAACACCACCGACTGCCGCCCGTCGATCACGTCCGCGCTGACCTCCTCACCGCGGTGAGCCGGCAGACAGTGCATGAAAATCGCCCGCCGCGCGGCCCCCGCAAGCAGCGGCGCGTTGACTTCATAGCCCGCGAATGCCGCCTGGCGCCGAGCCGCCTCAGTCTCCTGGCCCATGCTCGCCCACACGTCCGTGTAGACCACGTCCGCTCCCGCCACCGCTTCGCGCGGGTCGCGCAGCACCGCGACAGAACCGCCGGCTTCCCTGGCCCACTTTTCCGCCTGTTCCGTTACGCCCGGGTCCGGCCCATAGCCCTCGGGCGTCGCCGCCCGCACGTGCATACCGACCTTGGCCCCGGCCTGCAGCAGCGAGTGCAGCATGTTGTTCCCGTCGCCCACGTACGCCAGCGTCAGGCCGCGCAGGTCGCCGAACTTCTCCTGAATCGTCAGCAGATCGGCGAGCGCCTGGCATGGATGGTGGTCGTCGGTCAGACCGTTGATCACGGGAACGCTCGCGTGGTCCGCCAGTTCCACAAGCTTCGCATGCCCGAACGTGCGCACCATGATCCCCGCCACGTAGCGCGACAGCACCCGGGCTGTGTCCGCAATCGGCTCTCCGCGTCCGATCTGCGTGGCGCCGTCGGAGAGAAACAGGGCGTGTCCCCCGAGTTCGAACATGGCCACCTCAAACGAGACGCGGGTCCGTGTGGACGCCTTCTCAAAGATCATGCCCAGCGTCTTACCCGCCAGCAGGGCGGGCCGGTCACCTTGCCGGCGCCGCGTCTTCAGGTCCGCCCCCAGCGTCAACAAGGCAAGGATATCATCCCGCGTATAGTTTGAGAACTCCAGCAGGTGGCGGCCCAACATGGAATGCGTCGTCGCGTTTGCCGTCAACGCCATAGCCTGCACCTCCCTCGATAGTTTACATGCACGTCGGCAGTCAGGCCAAGGCTTCGGCCAGGATGGCGACCGCGCGTTCAATTTCCGCAGCCGACACGACAAGCGGCGGCAGCAGGCGCAACGTGCTCGGGCCAGCCGTCAGAACCAGCAGCCCCAAATCGCGACACTTCTCCACAACCTCTGCCGCACCCGCGCCGGAAATCTCCACGCCCCACATCAGTCCCATGCCGCGGATGTCCTGGATGCGGTCCGTGTGCATCGCGACCTCGCACAGGGCCGCCTGCAACTGCTCTCCGCGCCGCTTCACGCCGTCGAGAAACCCCGGCGCCAACACCACGTCAAGCACGGCCAGCGCCGCCCGCGCGGCCACAGGATTGCCGCCAAACGTCGAGCCGTGTGCCCCCGGCGTAAATGCGGCGGCGACGTCCTCGCGCGCCAGCGTGGCGCCCATGGGCAGGCCGCCGCCGAGAGCCTTGGCGAGCGTCACGATATCCGGCGCCACGCCCATGCGCTGCGCCGCGAGCCAAGCCCCCGTACGGCCCGCTCCCGTCTGCACCTCATCGAAGATCAGCAACAGGCCAGTTTTGTCGCAATACTCCCGCAGTTCCCGCAAAAACGCCGCCGGAACCGGACGGACCCCGCCTTCGCCCTGAATCGGCTCGATCATCACCGCGCACGTCTTTGGCGTCACGGCTTCCCGCACGGCGGCCATGGAGAACGACTCCACGTAGCGAAAGCCCCCCGGCAGCGGTCCGAACCCCTCCTGGTACTTCGGCTGCGCGGTCGCCGTCACGGTCGCGATGGTGCGGCCGTGGAACGAATTTGCGAACGTCAGGACCTCTCCCTTGTGCGCTCCGTAACGCGTCTTGGCATAACGGCGCGCCAGCTTGATCGCCGCTTCATTTGCCTCGGCTCCGGAGTTGCAGAAAAACGCCCGGTCCATGCCGCACGCCTCTGTCAGCCTTCCCGCGAGTTGCGCCTGCGGTCCGGTCAGATACAGATTCGACATGTGCCACAGCGTCTGGACCTGGTCCGTCACCGCCGCGACCAGCGCCGGATGGCAGTGCCCGAGGGCGTTGACCGCGATGCCGCTCGTGAAATCAAGGTAAGACCCGCCCCGCTCGTCATACACGTTACACCCCGATCCGCGCACGATCTGCAGCGGCTGGCGCGCGTACGTGTGCATCACCGCGCGCTTGTCGACAGCCGAGAGCGCCTCCGCCTGCACGTCTGTTTTTACCATGACTCACCACTCCCCTGGGTCAATATCGCCGGACTCGCGCCGCGAACAATCCTCGTGCCCACCGGCTCGCCGCGCCTGAGCGCCGCGAGAACCGCCGGTCCCCTGCCATCGACGATGTGCGCCTCGCCCGCCCCTGCGTCGACCGCCGCGAGCGCCGCTTCGACCTTCGGGATCATGCCGCCCGCGATCGCACCTGACCCGATCATTTCCCGGACCTCCGCCGCGGACAATTCGGGGATGGCATGCTGCGCATGCCTCGACTCCTTGACTCCCGGCACGTCCGTCGCCAGCACGAACACATCCGCTCCCAGCGCCCCCGCGAGAGCTCCCGCCACAAAATCCGCATTGACGTTGAGCAACTCTCCGTCCTCCCCAAGGGCGAGTGGCGCGAGCACCGGGACGTACCCCGCCTGCCACAGGAGATCCACCAGTTCTCTCCGGACGGCCGTCACCCGACCGACCCGGCCGAGGCGGCCCGTCGCGTCGTACGGTTCGGCGCGCACGAGACCGCCGTCCTCTCCGGACAATCCGACCGCCAGCACCCCCGCCCGCTGCAGGCGCCGCACGATGCGCTTGCCGACGCGCCCCGCCAGCACCATCTCCGCCGCATCGAGCGTGATCGCATCCGTCACGCGCTGGCCGTCGACAAACGAACTCGCGTGACCCAGCCGCTCCAGCAACTCGGTGATTTCCGGTCCGCCGCCGTGCACCACAGCGACGCGATCACCTTCGCGGCCCACCATGTGCGCAACCTCGCGGAGCAGATCGCCCGCTTCGCCCGCCACACTGCCGCCGTACTTGACAACCCACGTGTTCATGCCGTTCGCTCCTTCAGACATCAGACCCGCGGTCGCGCGTCAGACCCACGGAAGACCGTCAAGTCCGGCGGACTCATCCAGACCGAACATCAGATTGAGATTCTGGATCGCCTGCCCCGCCGCGCCCTTGCCCAGATTGTCAATGGCGGCCGTCACCAGGGCCATCCCTGTCCGCCCGTCGGCGTGAACGCCGATGTGGCACTGGTTCGTGCCCGCGACGTGGCGCAACTCGGGCGTCTGGCCGACGTCGAGCACCGTCACGAAGGGTTCCGTCGCGTAGCGTTCGGAAAAGGCGCCGTGCAGGTCCTCCGTCGTTGCCCGGTGCACGAGCGGCGCATAGGCCGTCACGTAGATCCCGCGGCGCAGGGGCAGCAGTTGCGCCGTCAAGAGGATCCGCGGCGCCGCGCCCGCCGCGCCCGCGCGCCGGGCCGCCTGCTCCAGCGTCTGCTCGATCTCCGGCGTATGCTGGTGCGCCCCCACGCGGTACGCCCGCATGCTCTCGTCCACCTCGACAAAGTGCGTACCCTGCTGCGGCGCCTTGCCGGCCCCCGAAACGCCGGACTTGGCGTCGACCACAATGCGCGACGTCTCAATCAGACCGCCTTCCACCAGGGGCAGCAAAGCCAACGTGGCGCATGTCGCGTGGCACCCGGGATTCGCGACAAGATCCGCCCCGCGGATCTCCTCGCGGTTCACCTCGGGCAATCCATACACCGCCTGAACAAGATCTGGCGCAGCGCTGTGCGCCCGTCCATACCACTGTTCGTACACCTCGCCGGGCAGCCGGAAGTCACCGCTGAAGTCCACAACCCGCACGCCGTGTGCGACCAGATGCGGCGCCAGCGAGAGCGCCTGGCCGTGAGGAAGCGCGAGCAGAGCCGCGTCGATCCCGGCGACTTCAGCTTGACGCAGTGGTGAAAACGGCAATCGTCCGGCAGCCGTGTTGCGAAATTGCGGCAGGGCCTCTTCGACGCGCCGACCCGCCTGGCTGTCCGAACCCACCCAGGCAATCTCCACGTCCCGTCGCGAACACAGCATGCGCAGCGCCTCCGCACCGCCGTATCCCGTGGCGCCCCAAATCCCGATCCGCATGTCGCCACCTCTTTCTCGAATTATTATACATATACATGTATAAAGTTGCAATACGTCTTTCTCCAACAACCCCATCCTCCGCCGCCACCGCCCCGAACCATGGACGGGCGGCCGTCCTCCCGATATAATGAAAGAAATGGGCTGATTTCGCTGCGTCAGGGAGTGCCGTCCATCATCAATCCTACAGGTATGCTGCCATCAGCGACGACTGTCCCGCTCGTCGCACTGTCCGCCTGCGTCGCGATTGTAAGCTTCGTGGCCGCGTTCAGCCTTTTGCGCCGCGCAAAAGAGCCCAGACCTCTCGCGCAGCGGACCAGATGGCTTGGCTTCGCGGCGCTCATCTCAGGTTCGGGAATCTGGACCGTGCATTTTATCGTCGTCCTTGGCCTCACAGCCGAACACTATGTCTACTATCGCATTTCGAGTTCGCTGCTCTCCCTCCTCATCGCGGTCGGCTCCTTCCGCCTCGCCTTCGGCCTGTTGAAGCGAACCGGAAAACGCGGACGCCCGCTCGCGCCGGCGGCCGCGATCACCGTGGGCGTCTGGCTCACCCAGTATGTCGGACTGGGAGCGATGGTCGTCAGGGACATCGACTACTCTCCAGGCGCCGAAGCGTTGCTGTATCTGCTCCAGTTCATCGGCGCCTACCTGTCGCTGCAACTGTTTCTGCACTGCTGGGACCGTCCCTGCGCCGCGCGCGCCAATTGGCGTTTGCTCACGGTCCTGCCCATCGGCCTGGCGCTCGTCGGAACACAAACGGCGGCGCAGGGCGCGGTGGCGATACACTACTTCACGTCTCGCGGTACGCTCGAGGCGGCTGGCGGTTATCTGGCAGTCAACATGTGGGTTGCGTTGACCCTGGTCGTCGCCGGCTACACAGTCGCCGGCATTCTCCTGTTCATGGCGCGGCACGACCGACACTCTGTGGAGGAGGCCCGCAGCCTGTCTGAACGGCGCTACGACGCCCTGTTTTCGGCGCACCCAGACTTCATCGCGGTTCACGACCAGGACGGACTCATTCTCAATGTCAACCAAGCCGCGAAGAAGTTGCTTGACCGCGAGACGCAGGACCTGCTCGACAGGCGGCTCTCCGACTTCCTGTTGCCGGACGACGCCGTGCGTTCACAGCGTATGTTCAGAAACCTGCTGCATACCGGAAACAGCTCGGAATACGACGCGTGCGCCCGGCGCAGCGACGGCCAACTGGTGATCCTGCACGTGACGCATGTTCCCGTGGTACAGGACGGCCATGTGAGTGGAGCGTTCTCGGTCTGCACGGACGTGACGCGCAAACGACGCCTGGAGCAGGAATTGATAGCCACACGGCGGCACTTTCACGTTCTGGAGAAGAATATATCCGATCTCATCCTGATCACGGACGTACACGGTGTGATCCGTTACGCGTCCCCGTCGCACGAGCGGTTGCTCGGCCTTTCGTCCGAAGAGTGCATCCAGACCGCGATTACGACGCTCATCCATCCGGCTGACGCGGACATCGTCAGGGACGCGCTGCACCGCATGGCGTACGAACGATCCCCCATGCAGATCGACATTCGCTTTCGCAAGGGCAATGTCAAGGGAGAAAGCGCGGCTGAATGGCTGTCATTGGAAGCCCGATGGGGCTCGGCGCTTGACGCCGGCGGCAACGTCACCGAATTTGTCATGGTCGCGCGCGATCTGACGGACCGCAAGAAGGCGGAGGAGGTGATGCTGCAGGCGGAGAAATTGTCCGTCGTGGGACAATTGGCCGCGGGTCTCGCGCATGAAGTGCGCAATCCGCTCACTTCGATCAAG
>JAKACX010000023.1 GCA_021821055.1 Bacillota bacterium | reverse complement strand
CCGCTGCCGAGATCCTCCACCAAGAGCGCGCCGTAGCGATGCGCCAACTCCGCCAGGGCCTCGAGCGACGGCCTGGACGTGAAGCCGACAATGCGGAAATTCGACGTGTGCACGCGCAGCACCATGTCGGCCCCGTCCTCGAGCGCCGCTTCGTAGTCTGCCTCGTGCGTCTTGTTCGTCGTCCCCACCTCGACCAGCGTCGCGCCGCTCTGGCGCATCACCTCCGAGACGCGAAACGAGCCGCCGATTTCCACCAACTCTCCGCGCGAAATGGCCACTCTCTTTCCCCGGGCCAATTCCGTCAGCGTGAGAAACACGGCCGCGGCGTTATTGTTCACCACAAGCGCCGCCTCCGCGCCGGTCAGGCGGCAGATCAGCGGCTCGACGTGGTCGTGGCGCAAGCCGCGCTGGCCCGTCTTCAGGTCGAATTCCAGATTGCTGTAGCCTTTTGCCGTCCGCACGATCGCCGCCACCGCCTCGGCGGCCAGGGGCGCCCGGCCGAGGTTCGTGTGCAATACCGTTCCCGTAGCGTTGATCACAGGCTGAAAATGCGGCCGGACCGCTTCATGCAGCCGCCGCTCCGCTTCGTCCAAAAGGGCGTCTTGTGTCAGTTGCGGCGCCAGTCCGGCGCGCAATTTATCCCGCGCGTCGTCCACCGCCTGCTGGATCGCCGCTACCACCCGCTCGCGGCCGTGCGACGCCATCCAGTCCGCCGCGCGCTCGTGCGCCAACAGCAGGTGCACCGCGGGCAGATCGCGGAAACTCGCCGCAGTCATGCGTCATAACCTCTTTCCCATCACGTTCCCGCCGACAGCACGCCCGCAAGGGCAGTGCCCAGTCTCACGATAGTATAACAGATTGTCCGCGCGTTCTCCCACAAGCGTTATAATGAGCCACGGGCGCGACTCTTTGAAGACCCGCCCGTCGTGGCGCATCATCACACGCGGCGCAACAGCGCACAGAGAGCAGGTTGCACATGAATGACGAACAGTCAGTTCACTGGCACGAAAGGGCCGCCCGCGTCATCATCGGCGGAGTGAACAGCCCGTCGCGGTCCTACGCGGCGGTCGGCGGCGGCGCCCCGGTCACGCTCGCGCGCGGCGACGGCGCCTACATATATGACGTCGACGGCAATCGCTACATCGACTACCTGGCGGCGTTCGGACCCGTCATCGTCGGACACGCGCATCCGCACATCCGGGAAGCCGTCCTCGGCGCCCTGGCGGACGGCACGCTGTTTGGCGCGCCCACAACGTGGGAGACGCTGTTCGCCGAGCGCTTGACCGGAGTCATTCCCGAACTCGAACGCGTGCGTTTTGTCAATTCCGGCACCGAGGCCGTCATGTCCGCCATCCGCGTCGCGCGCGCCTACACAGGGCGCACACGCATCGTCAAGTTCGCCGGCTGCTACCACGGTCACGCCGACCTCGTGCTCGTGGCGGCCGGCTCCGGGCCATCGTCGCTCGGCATCCCGGACAGCGCGGGCGTACCGCCCTCCATCGCGGGCGAGGTGATCACCGTCCCGTACAACGACCCCGACGCGTTTGCCGCCGCCATGGCGGTACACGGGTCGTCCGTCGCCTGCGTCCTTGTCGAGCCGGTCGTTGGCAACTTCGGCATCGTCACCCCACAAGACGGCTTTCTCGAACGGGTCGCCGACGTCGCGCGGCGGCACGGCGCCCTGCTCCTGTTCGACGAGGTCATCACCGCATTTCGCTTCCGTTTTGGCGCCGTCGAGTACAATTCCGTCCGCCCGGACCTCATCGCCCTTGGCAAGATCATCGGCGGCGGCCTGCCCATTGGCGCGTACGGCGGGCGCCGTTCCATCATGGAGGAGGTCGCTCCGCTCGGCCCCGCGTACCAGGCCGGGACGCTCGCAGGCAATCCGGCGTCCGTCCGCGCAGGCATGGCCTGCCTGGATATCCTCGAACAGCCGGGCGCGTACGAGCACATGGCGCGGTTGGCCGAGCGGCTTGAGCAGGGGCTGCGCGCCGCCGCCGCGCGCCACGGCCTCCCGCTCGCGGTCAACCGTTACGGCGGCGCCTTCTCCACACACTTTGGCGTTGACAGCATCGTCTCCTACGACGACGCAAAACGTGCGGACGGCGACCAATTTGCCGCCTTCTTCCACGCCATGCGGAAGCGGGGCGTCATGCTCGCGCCTTCCAAGTATGAGGCGTGGTTCGTCAGTCGCGCGCACACGGAGCGCGATATTGAAGAGACCATTCTGGCGGCCGAGGAGAGCCTGCTCGCCGTGGCGCGCGGCCGCTGACAAGCGGGCTCACACCTGCGCCGTCGGCCTGCGCCGCGGACCTGCGCCGCCGACCTGCGCCGCCGACGTTTGTTCCGTTGTCCAGTTGCCCATCCTGTTAGTAGTCCATCACGCAGGAAGCGAGGCGCTGACCGATGTTCAAATGGACCGACGGCATGACTGATCTGGCTTTCAATACCCTGGCCCTGCTGCTCATCATCGGCGTGGCCGCCCTGTTGGTTCTGTGGCTGCCGCCCATCGTGTACCCACCCCAACTCGATTGAGCCAGGCAATCCCCCTGACCGCGAGAGACAGGGTGCGCAGATTCGCGCACCCTGTCCCATTTCTGCTCTGTCCTTGCAGGTCCCTGCGCCTCCGGCAGCGTCCATGGCAGCCATAAACGGCATGCCCACCGCCTTTGGCGGCGCCGGCCGCCGCGCATCAGTTGGCTGGCAACAGGTCCGCAAGCTTTGCCTGAAGCTGTCGCTTCGGCAGAAAGCCCACGACCTGCCGAACAACTTCACCCTTTTGAAAAATCAGCAGCGTGGGGATGCTCATAATCCCGTATTGCGCGGCCGTCCGGGGATTGTCATCGACATTGAGTTTGCCGACCACGAGTTTCCCTTGAAGTTCCTCTGCGAGTTCCGCGACCACCGGCGACAGCATCCTGCACGGAGCGCACCAAGTCGCCCAAAAATCGATCAGTACGGGCTGTTCCGATTGAATGAAGGTTGCAAACATCTGATCCGACACTTCTGTAACGACCGCCACTCGACCATCACTCGCCTTTTGCACGATTATTCTCCCTTTCGCAGCGTCCCGGACTCACACCGCGATAACATCGACAATTTCCGGTACAACGCGGCGCAATTCCCGTTCAATGCCCATCTTCAAGGTCATTGTCGACATGGGGCAGCCGCTGCAGGCGCCAACCAACCGGAGCGTGACCACGCCTTCCTCCACGCCGACCACCTCCACGTCCCCGCCGTCCGACTGAAGCGCAGGGCGCAGACTCTCGATCACAGCCTCCACTCGTTCCTCCACCGCAAGTCCCCCTGTCCATGGCGCGCCCGATTCCGCGCCGCCGCATCGTCCCGCCGTAGCGTCATCCCGCCGCATCATCCCGTCGTAGCGTCATCCACTCCGGCGTCGCCCTGCGCGCCCAGTCTGCGCGCCACTTCACCCGGAGACGGACCCCCGTCTTCCACAAAGACGACCACGGATTCCGTGCGTCCGGCTTCGATCTGGCCCGCCGGCACGACGCAGATGACACCCTCGGCGCCCCGCACAACCACTTCGCGCGGCGCGGTGAGGCCCACCGTGGTCGCGGTCTCCCGCGCATTCGCCGAGAGTGCCGTGAGTAACTCCAGTACTCGGTCATCGTAAACCTGGTCACCGTCGCGAAACTCTCCGTCGGCCGACACCACCAGCCAACCGAGCACGGCGGGATGCTGAAGCCGCCGCCGCAAAAGCGCATGAAAGTCGGCGGCGGCGAGCGAGCCCGACGCCTGCGCCAAGGCGGACGGCTCAACGGATGACGGCAATTCGTCCATCAGAAGATCCCCTGTGGCTCGGTCGTCTGTCGACACACTGTCGACCGGCGCCGTCTCACCTTCCATCCCCGACATCCCTGCCATCTCCGACAGCCGCGACCCGTCTTGCTCCGCCTTCTCCGCCGCCGCGTGATCAAAGGGCGCGACCCCCGCGAGCGGTTCCGGCCCGTCCCACACGCCTGTATCTGTCTCGTAGGCGGACAGCCCGACAACCTGGTCCTCATCCAGATGGCGCATGCCGTCCTCCGCTTCCGAACGCGCCAAGACAAGCGGCGGTCGATGTTCGGGGCGCCAATCCGGTCCAGAATTGACCTCAGGGGACTGCCCGCGATCCCCGTCCATGACATCCACGTCTTGCTCCTCATCGTGGGCCGACGCTTCCCGAAGGCTGTCCTCCCGGATGTCGGGCGATCGATCGCCATCCTCCCGGCGGGTCATGACACCCGGCCTCCGCTTCACCTCGTGCTTGCGCACCTGACGGATCGTCCAATATGACAGCAACGCCACAACAACGACGACAATAATGGTCGCCGCAACAATATAGACAGCCGTTCCATTCATGCGATCCACTCCAACTCCATCGTCAGGTGAGCATATCCAGACCATATCACAGGCGGTCAGACTTGTAAATTGACGCGGGCCCCGCGCGCCTTCAGCGCGACATCCAGCGGATCAAGCGCCGGCCGACTATGGCAAGACTGCCCGGCCGCAGGCGTACCGCGCTCGCGACCAGCAGCAGTGCGCTCCCCGCCGCGTACACGGTGAAGAACAGCAACCACGCCGGAAGCGCGGACAGCGAGTGCGCCTGCACCGTTTGAAAGATGGAGGCGAACGCCGGGTTATAGAAATTGGGTGCGAGAAATCCTGAACTTGACTCCAGGCTCGCCTGCATATACATGGGATTCAAAGCATAACTCACGCCGGCCAGGTAACTCCAGATCACCTGGTCCGGGTTGCGCGCCGCGACTGTATCCGCCAGATAGCCCACCACTGCGAACCCGAGAAACAGCGCCGCGGTCGTGGCGTACGACAGGACCGTGCTCCACAGTGTTCGGCGCAGCCACGTCGACCAGAACACACTGACGCTTGCCAGCGCTCCCAGTTCGACAAACTGCAGTACAAAGACGGCGAAGACCTGCGACGGGACGACCCCGCCGAACAAAAAGACAATACTGTACAGCGGCAGCGTCATGATGATGAGCAGCGACAGAAAAGAGATGGACGCAAGCCACTTGGCCAGAATCACGGACAATGGAGACAGCGGAGTGGTGAGCAGCACCGACAGCGTCTGACGCTCCCGCTCGCCGCTGATCACACCCGCCGCGATACCCGGAGTGACGAAGGAAATCAGCGCCAGTTGCAGGTAGGACAGGAACGTGAACAGTTCCGCCGTGCGCGTCGGTTGCAACAGCAAGGTCTGGCCCTGCACGTTGACGTACATGAAGACAAACGCGATTGCGCCGATCACGAGCAGATACAGTGACAGTCCCAGCACCGTTCTGCCCGACCGCATCCGCTGGCGCAGTTCCTTGCGCAGCAGCGGATTTCGCAAGATGTGGCGCGCCTGTCCACCTCTTTGCCGCAAATCCCTCATGCCGTTCCCGCCTTCTCGCGCTCCGCGGCGCCGCGTTCTCCGACAGGAGGCGCTTGGTCGTTCTCCGTGAGGCGCAGGAAGAGTTCTTCGAGACTCCCGCCGATCTCGCGCGCCGCGACGACAGGATAGCCCGCCACGATCAGGTCGCGCAGCAATTCCGCCTGCTGCGCCTCATCCCCGGAAAAGAGCACGTCCACACGCTCATCCTCCACCGTCAGCAATTCCGTCACAGACGCGTGTTCCTGCAGCACGCGTCCAAGCACGCGGCCGCCGCGCAGCACATCGAAGGCGAGTTGGCGCTGGCCGGACGCGCGAGCGGTCACAACCTCGACCGCCGCGCAGGCCACGAGGGCGCCGCGCTGGATCACTCCGATCTCGTCGCACATCTCCGCCAGTTCGGGCAGTATGTGCGAACTGATGAGAATTGTCTTGCCCCGTTCCCGCAGATTCTTGACGAGTTCGCGCATCTCGACGCGCGAACGCGGATCGAGTCCCGACGCGGGCTCGTCGAGGATAAGAACGGGGGGGTCGTGCATGAGGCAGCGCGCAACGCCGAGGCGCTGCTGCATGCCGCGCGACAGGTGACCTACGTCCTCGTCCGCGCGGTCGCCCAGGTTCGTGACATCCAATAATTCCCTCGTCCGCCGCTCGATCACAGGCGCAGCCACACCGTACGCCGTGCCGTAAAAGGCGAGGTATTCGCGCACCGTGAGGTCTTCGTACACGCCGAACGAATCCGGCATGTAACCGATGAGACGCCTGACTTGCGCCGGATCGGTCGTGACCTCATGACCGCCAATGTAGGCGCGCCCTGACGTCGGGAGCATCAACGTTGCCAGGATGGACAGCGTCGTGGTTTTTCCGGCGCCGTTCTCACCCACGAACCCGAACACCGTCCCCGCACGCACGTCGAGATTCAGATCGCGCACGGCGTCAACCCGATTGTAGCGCTTGCACAGATTCTCAATGGTAATCATGTTCAATCACTCCACCACCGGCGTCACCCGCAGCACTTCCCGCACAATCCACTGCGGCGCAGCGGGGAAAACCGACCCCACGTTGTGAAACAGGGGCGGTTCCGTGTTCGTCCAGCCAATCAGCAGCACCGTTCCCGGCGGTGGCGCGACGGATGCGAGACTGTCCGCGTACGCGAACAGCCCCCGGCCCACGCCGCGCAGGGCGCTCGGCAACGCCCCGCCGAGTTGCCCGGCAAGCGACGAACCGCCTTTCGCCGGATGCACGGTGAACTGCACGCGCGCACTCTGGCCGGGCGCCAGGGATCCGATGCCAAAAACGCGGCCATTCGCCACCACCGCCAATTCGGAGAAGCGTACACTCGTCCGGTTCGTGACAAACCCGCCGACGACATTGCGCGTCCGGAACAATTGGCCGCTCACCTGCCCAAATGCGGTATCGCTGCGGACGGCGTACGCAAATCGCCCTCCCCACGCCGGGACGGCGCCAAAGGACAAGACCGGACCGGTCGGGCGATACTTCACCAATCCGTCGCGCACGAAGACGGCCGAGACACGCTCCGCGAGCGGGGCGACCCACGTTCCCGGCGGCATGCGCACAGAGAGCGTGCGCACCTGCGGCGACATCATGGCTTGCACCCCGAGTATTTGGGCGAGATGCGCGTTTGCGATGTCCACGAAACCGACGCTTTGTGTGAGGATCCCGTTTGGCCTTTGCAGGATCCCCACGATGTAGATGGCCCCGGCAAACCCGAGCGACACCGCCGGCAGCACAAGCCAGGCCCATTCGTTCTTCCGTCTCCGGCGCAGTACAAAGTACAGCACCGGACCCACGAGCAGCGTGTAGCCGCCAAACACGATCTCCCACTGATACAGAGGCGGGGCGTGCAACTGCGGGAACTGCTCCGCCGCACCCATCAGCGTCCACGCGCCGTCCGGGCCAAACAGGTTCTGCGTCACGCCCAGCACCGACGAGCTCAGGTCGCGCAGGAGCGCGTCCCAAAACATGGCGTTGCCAGACCAGGAGACGAGCGTCGGCGAGGTCGCGTCGAACCCAAGGTAGGCCACCTCACCGCGCCCCAAGGCCCGCGTAGCGACGAGCACGCTCGTGCGCGTTCCGACCAATACGCGCGCTCCGGCGGTGGATTGCCCGAAAAGCAGCGCAAGACTGCCTCCGGGCGGCGCAACCCTAGCGTACCGAGCCAACTGCGCTGCCTGCTCGACGCGGACGATCTGGGGCGCGACCGGCATGATCGACGCAAAGCCGCTGGTCTGCCCGGCGTTTGGTTCAATGCCGCCGAGCAACAGGATGCCGCCCCCCCGCACCCAGTCGACAATCGCGCGCGCCTGCGCCCCCGAAAGCCGCCCGCCGGCGCGCCCGTCGATGTACAGATACGTGAGACCCTGGAGCAGAGTCGCCGACGACGGAACCTGATCCGGCTTGAGATGGGCCGCCACCAGCTGCGATGTCCCCGAGCGCGATGCAACGCCGGCGAGAAATTGCACGCTGCCGGCATTTGAGCTCACGACGCCGGCAATGTCGGCATTCGGTACGGGAGCGCCCAGCGGTCGCGCCTCTGCTGCGACCGCCCCGTTCGCCACGAGTTCGAGCGCCCCCCCCTGGCCCAGCAGCCGCCCTGGCAGCGCGATCGTAAGTCCGGCCGTGCGGCCGCGTTCCAAGTGCACGGGCCACTCCAGCGCGCCGTCGTAGGGATACCGATTTTGCCCGCCGACGCGGTACATGACGTATGCGTTGCCCGTCGTCGGCCGGTTCCAGTCCACCGTTACGCGCACGGGTGTCCAGACTGTCGGATCGTAGTAACTCTGGAAGCCGACCTGCGCCTGCATGTCCACCGTCTGTGCGGCATGAGCGAAGACGCGGCCGCCGATCGGCAGCCACGTCCACAGCAACACGATCACCACGACCGCATAAACCCGCTCTCTGCGTCTCTTGCCCATCATCCGAACTTTCAACCCTGCTCTCCGGTGGACAAAAACCTCCGTCCGCCGCGCCAAATTTCAGCCCCGGGGCTTGCGACGGCCGCGGGGGCTTGCCATCATTGTACCACGGCACTCGCGACGTTACTTGACTTGACCCTGAAGCTCCCGCATGGTGTCCTGCGTCTTTGCGCCGCCGCGATTCAGGCTGCCAACGACGCCCGCGGCAATGTCCCAGGTGAGTTGCTCCGGATACGCATTTTCATTGTGCAGCACCACGTCAAGTCCGATCTTCTCTTCCTCCGGCGTCACCCGAATGCCCATCACGACATCGACGAGCTTAAGCAGTATGAGCGTCCCGAGCCCGCAGAAGACCCAAGTCGTGACAACCCCGACCAACTGGATGAGCGCCTGGCGCGGATTGCCGTAGAAAAGACCGTTTGCGCCAGCAGAGTTGATGCTGACCGTTGCGAACAGCCCCGTCGCGAGCGCCCCCCACGTACCACCGATTCCGTGGCCCCCAAAGGCGTCAAGCGCATCGTCGTAGCCGAAGCGGCCCTTGAGCAGCGTCGAGGAGAAAAAGCAGATGACGCCGCCGACAAAACCGATCACCAGCGCGCCGGCCACCGTGACATAGCCGCACGCCGGCGTGATGGCGACCAGACCCGTGACCGCGCCCGCGCACGCCCCGACCAGCGTCGCATGGCCCGTGCGCCAGCGTTCCACCAACATCCATGCCAACGCCGCCGCCGCCGTGGCCGTATTGGTCGTCAGGAACGCGCTGACCGCCAGTGGTCCCGCGCTGACCGCGCTCCCGGCGTTGAACCCGAACCAGCCGAACCACAGCAGAGACGTTCCGAGCAACACCATGGGAACACTGTGCGCCTTGATCGTCGACGAGCCATGCTCGGCCCGCCGTCCCAGGTAGATGGCGCAGACGAGACCGGAGATCCCTGAACTGATGTGGACGACAGTGCCGCCGGCAAAGTCGAGAATGCCCAGGTTGTGCAGCCATCCGCCGATTCCCCACACCCAGTGCGCCAGCGGATCGTAGATGAACGTCGCCCACAGTGTGATGAAGACCAGGAAGGAGGAGAACTTCACGCGCTCAGCCAGGCCCCCGACAATCAGAGCCGGTGTAATGATAGCGAACATCATCTGAAAAATGCCGTACAGCTCATTTGGGATCGTCGGCGCGTACTGGGCGTCCGGTTTCGCTCCCACACCGTTGAACATGAACCATTGCAGACCGCCAACTATATGATGAAAGTCAGGACCAAACGCGAGGCTGTACCCGAACACCACCCATTGCACCGAGACGATAAGAATGACCGCAAAGACCTGGTACAGCGTCGTGATGACGTTCTTGTTGCGCACAAGACCCCCGTAAAAAAAGGCGAGCCCGGGCGTCATCAGCAGCACGAGCGCTGACGAAGCGAGAATCCACGCAATATCACCGGAATTCATTCTCTCATCATGTCCCCTTCCCGCAGCGAATGGAATTTCATTAATACGTGTTATGTTGTCTCACGCGTTTACTATAGATGCTTGAGGAGAATCTGTCAATAGCGTCTCTGGAACGTTAGTTTTCATCACATACACCCTTGGCCATCTCACGGCCGATTGCCTCGGCTGACCACGAAAGTCCCGGCCACTTCGGCCGTGTGGGCCATCCAAATCAGGTCCGACGCACTGCTTCATATAACGTGTCCCGCCCACAATACAAGAGAGCTGTATTGCGAGCAACCGGCTTCCGAATCGCGGACTCTGACGCTGCTCCCCCGCGAGCTTGTGATAAAAGGATCTGAGCCTCCTGCCGGGCGACCAATTCTCCACGGAACTCGACGGAACGCGAAGCGCGGTCCGCGGCGGCCGCGCCTATCCCGGACGCGGCACTGTCAGGCGCCGGTTTTGTTGCAGCCCTTGTGCACGGGATCAAGGCCCGACAGTCGGCGACCGGCGGTCGATAAGCATCATAAGTGGCCTTATCAATCCATAATATGGTGAGATATCACCCATAAGTGTTGCTGTTTTACACATAGAACAACTTCCTGTGCTTAAAGACTCTCAAAAAGGAATTTTATGGCACCATAAGCCCAATTTCGGTGCTGTTCTCCCCACGACGTGCCGCATCCCGCCGCATCCCGCCGCATCCCGCCGATGCACCCTCCGCGTCGTCCCCGCCGCGGAGGGCCCATCCTCACAACCTGTCCGTGGAGAGCCTTGCGGGCCCCCGATCGCGCGAGGTGCGCCACATGACCATGCGACCGACGTGCCGCACCGCCTTGCGCGGTCGGTGCACCGCCTGCCCGACCTCCAGGAGGTGACAGGCAAAGTCAATCGCAAGATCCGCCGTCTTGCGTCTCATGTCCGGGAAGAGCAGAGACCTGGCAGGTTTTGGATTCGCCTCGATGAACCACACAGAGCCGTCCTTGTCAACCCCAAGGTCATACCCCAGAATCGCGAGCGTCGGATAACGTTCGCTGAGCCGTCGGGAGAACGCGAGCGCCGCTTTCTCAAGATTGCGCGCGGCATTCGTCTGGCGCAAGACATCGAGCCGCGATTCCAGTTCCTGCATCGTCAGGCGCCTCCCGCCCGCGACAAGGTTGGTGACAACTCCGTCTCTCTGCGCCACCTTCGGAACAATGCCCGCCAACTTCCACGCCCCGTCCCGCCCGCGTTGCACGACGACGCGAAAGTCAATCTGTCCGCCGCCGTGCGCCAGCAGCGGAATCGGCTGCTGAACGATGTGCGGCCGGCCCATGACAGTTCGGCGCACAAAGTCTTCCCAGTCGCGCCCGGACAGCTCACGGTGGAAGCCTTTCGCGCCGCCCCAGCGATCGCAGTCGACCACGTGCACCCCCGAACGCAGCCGCACCCGCATGACGCCGTTGCCTCCGTGACCGCCTGACGGCTTAAGGTAAACCGCGCCGTACGCCTCGAGCATGTCGCGGATCGTCCGCGCGCCCTCGACCCGCCGCGTAACCGGTGAGCGCATCCCGCTCTTTGTAAGCGTGGACGTCATCCGCGACATGCCCGCCTTGCCCATGATCACAGGATTGAAGATGGGGATGCACCGGGCAGCGGCGTAGCGGCGCAGCGAACGCGTGAGACCCTGACCGACGAGGTGGACGTACACGTCTTCGTAGATCACGCCGGGCTCGCCAAACGGCGCCTTGACCCACCTTCCCCCTTGGTGGCCATCGCTCAGTGTGCGACCGATGAAGTCTCCGGTCCGCAGTCCGGGGTTCACAGGATGAAACAGGTACGCATCAACCCCCTGTTCGCCCGCCCGCGCGACCATTCTCTCAAACAACGACCCTTTCGTTGTTGGCACAACCGTCGTGGCAATGCCCAATACGGCCTTTCGTTCCATTGGCAGCCCTCCGGGCCGCGCTCGATTCAGCGCCGATGCGGCCTGCTTTCAGGGCAGTGTATGAGGAGATCGACCCCCACGCCCCGGGACGGCCGCCCAAAGCTGGCCCGCCATTCATAGCTCGGAAATTCACGCAGGGATGGGGATCGCGAGGCCCGCCGTTCAAATGCAGGAACCGCTGCGCAACAGCCAACCGTGTCAAAGCGAGACCGGTTCACCTGTCCGGGCAGATGTCCTGGCCGCATCGGTGTCCCAATGCGTCTGGTACGCGTCGGCATAATCGAATCGCATCCGCACGACCGCCGCGCACTGCCGCAATAAACCCTTCGTCCTCGACCGGGTGAGGGCTGCGGCAACATGGCGCGCGAGGTCGGCGATATGCGTCGCCTGCTCCACCATCAGGCCGCCGGATTGATCGTCCTTGCCCCACCACGGCACCATCGGCATACCCCTCATGCTCTCTGCCCCCACCTCGGCCGCCGCTGCCGACAGCCGTTCGATCCGCGGGGCCGACTCTTCCCGATCCTCCTTGTCCCAGAATCAAAGCCTGAATTTGACGCCTTCGCGCACAACGGCAGGCGCCGCCATGCCACCGTTCCTGAGCGTCTCGCGAATCTCTCGAGTGCGCCCGGCGAGCCCTTCCTCATTGAGTTCCACACATTGGTATCCCATGGCCGCCGGCCACTCGACCTGCGACACGAACGCCCGGCCGGGAACCATGCCCTTCTGAACGGCTCACTGGGATCATCTTCCCTCCCACAGTTTTAACGATCCCCCAGTGATCCCCGCCAAAAGGAAGCGCTGCAGCGCCAGAAACAAGACGGCTGCCGGAATCAACCACGATGACCAGCGCCGCGGCCAGCAGGGTCCAGTTGTCCGGACACTGCCCGTAAGACGCGAACATCCCCGGGTCAACGGCCACAAACGGGAACTCGGCGAGACTGCGATCGGTCCCATCAGGTTATCCCACTGACCTCAGATTGGACAATTTCTGAAAATCATGAGACCCTGGGGGACGTGTGATAAAGTCCTCTATCCTGGCACACCCCCGTAGACATCCACTCACTGGCAATGTCAGCCCCAGTGGCCGTGGGCGACGCTGTCCGAATAAGAACATTCGCACAAAAGCATTCGAGGAGGTGGCTATTCCCCCGCTTAAACTGTATAATCGGACATGCACGAGAGAGATAGTTACAATATTCCGTTAATAATCGCCCGTGCTCCACAACGTCATCAAAGGGATGCAGGTCAATCTGCAGGTCACTCGGTTCCATTACCCGCGGAGACAGGAGGACTGACCATGTTGAAACGATTCGTCCGTCGCATAGCGGTTCCGGCGGTCTCGGCTTCTCTGCTGTCGGCCGCGCTGCCTGGCATCCCATCGAGCGCGGCCAGCGGTCTGGCCCAGGTCGCCAGCGACGTTCTGGCGATACCGTCCAATGCGGCGAATCTTGGCGCGATGCCGCCATCACAGACGATGGACGTGATGGTCACGCTGCAGCCCCGACCCGGTTTGCACTCATTTCTCCAGCAGTTGTACAGTCAACCTCCGGCGCAGCGCGCCTATCTCACTCCCGCCGCGTTCGGGGCGCGTTTTGGCAATGCCAGCTACACATCAGTCGCAAGTTATCTGCAACAGCAGGGACTCAACGTCTCCACCGCACCGGGCGGACTGGCGATGGAAGTGACAGGAACCGTCCAAGAGATGGAAGCCGCGTTCCATGTGACGCTCAATCGCTTTCAGACGCCCGCCGCGAAGTTCTTCAGCGCGACTGCCCAACCGCTTCTTCCATCCAGCCTTGCCGCAAACGTCACCGGGGTCATGGGACTGTCGAGCCAGACCCCGGTGCGCTCACAGAATGTGCAGACAAGTGTCACCGGCCAGCAACCGGGACCGTCGCCGACGGGATTTGACGCGCCGGGATTCTATCTTCCGTCGGACATCCACGCGGCGTACAACATCAACAAGGTGTACCAGTCGAACATCACCGGGGCGGGCCAGTCCATCGCGATCATGACGCTCGCGAATGTGAATCCGGCCGATGTGTCCTACTTCTGGCAACACACGGGGCTGCCCGCGCAGCCGACGCTAAAGGTGATCCCGGTCGACTGGCTCCCAAGCGGTCCCCCGACCGCATACGGCACCGACGAGTCGACCCTCGACGCGGAATACTCCGGAGCGATGGCGCCGGGCGCGACGATCCTGGAGTACGTGGGTTCCGGGCCGACGCTCCAGGCGATGGTTGACACGTACTGGCACATCATCAGCCAGGACAAGGCGCAAGTGATCACCTGCAGTTGGGGAGCCCCCGAAGACATGACGCCGTCCGCCTTCATCAGCGCGGAGCACGAACTGTTTATGCAGGCGGCCGCCCAGGGCATGTCGAATTTCAGCGCCTCCGGCGACAGCGGCGCGTACAGCGATCCGAGTTCATCGTCACCGGTGGTGACCTATCCGGCGTCCGACCCGTACGTCTCCGCGGCGGGCGGCACCTCCGTGTACCTGAATCCCCTTAACGGCAGCCGCGTGAAAGAAACCGCCTGGAGCTACAACCCCGCCTTCGGATGGGGTTCCGGCGGTGGATTCAGCGCCGTGTTCCCGGAACCCGCATGGCAGCAAAACGCGGCCATCCCGGACCCGGCACGCATGAACGGACTCCCGGACGTCGCACTCAACGCCGACCCGTTCACCGGTTACCAGATCTACTACCAGGGGTCCTGGAGCCCGGGATGGGGCGGAACATCCTTCGCCTCCCCAGAGTGGGCGGGGATCACGGCCCTTGCGAACCAGGCGCTCGGAAAACCACTCGGTTTCGTGAACCCGCTCTGGTTCGCTCTCGGCCAGACGTCGGAATACGGCTCCTCCTTCCATTCCATCACGATCGGCAATAACGGCGCCTACAGCGCAAGCCCCGGATGGAATCCGGTCACCGGCTGGGGGACGCCCGACGTGTCCAACCTGGTCGCAAACCTGCAGAGTTCCATGCCGATGTACATGAGCTTTGCCGCGTCGAACACCAGCCCTCGACCAGGCCAGTCCGTGACGCTCACGGCTACGGTCACCGACGTGTCGGGCGCGCCGGTCGCAGGCCAGCAGATTCAACTCAACGACGGCAATACAAGCGTCCAGACAGCGAGTACATTGGCCGTCACCAATGCCAATGGGCAGGCGGCGTTCACGGCCGCCGACTCCCAGGCCGGCCCGGTGCAGTTCACCGCGAGCGACATGAGCGCGCCGCAAATAACGCCGGCCACCGTCACCGTGACGTGGTAGGTTTCACATGCAGAATTCGAACGGGTGCGCGGCATGGGAGGCGCACCCGTTCGTTTTCCAACAGACTGATTCGCCTTGCGCGCAAGACGGATTCACCCCCGCGCAAGACCGACCACGATACGGACGACCGCGCCCCGTTCCGCGCGCTCCATCCGTCGCGCGAGCCCGGTTCCCACTGGTTCCCGACCCGCATCGAGCGCCCTTCGGACCTATCCCTTGACCGCCCCGCCGAAGTTGAACGCGCCGCCAAGCCACCTGGAGGCGACGACGTACAGGAAAACCACCGGCAACGTGTACAGAATCGAGTACGCCGCAAGCTGCCCGTAGGCCACCATGCCGTACTCCGAGAAGAACTGGTAGATGGTCACCGACGCGGGATCCAGCTGCGAACTCTGAATCAGGATAAACGGAACGAAGAAGTTGCCCCAGGCGCCGACGAAGATGAAGATCCCCACGGCCGCCAGACCCGGCCGCATCAGGGGCAAAATGACGCGCACCAGGCTGCCGAATACCGACGCGCCGTCCACCCATGCGGCCTCCTCCAGTTCAACGGGCACGCTGTCCATGAAGTTCTTCATCATCCAGATGGCAAACGGCAGTGAGGACGCCACCAGAAAGGCGCCTGTCCAGAACAGGGAATCGACGATATTGAGTGCATTGTACACTTCATAGACTGGCACCATCATGGCCGTTATGGGCAGGCCCGTGACAAACAGCACCGTGTACATGAACGGCCGTCGAAAGCGCAGTTGATAGCGGGACAACGGATACGCCGCCAGCATGGCAAACAGGACGGCGAACAACGCCGTGCCAAACGACAGGGAAAGACTGTTGGCAAATGCCCGGACATTGGCTGCCGACAGCACCTGGGCAAAATTGCCGAAGCTCACCGGTTGCGGCCACTGGACCGCGAGCGACGCGTTGGCCGACAGCGCCGCGGTGATCACCCACAGGAGAGGAACCACAAACAAGACGCCGATCAGAATCAGGATCAGGTTGACGAGCCCTTTTGACGCCATCGTCCGCATGCTCATGCGCAAGTCCCTCCCGGATGCCCCATCAGAGTTCCACCCGCAGCAGTTTGATGTAGAACAGCGAGGCGACGATCCCGATCAGCAGCAGGATCATCGACAGCGCGCTGCCGTAGCCGAGTTGATAGAAGGAGAACGCCTGCTGGTACATGTACACAGGCAGAACGGACGTCTGGGTGCCAGGACCGCCGCCCGTCATCGCGTACACCAGCGTAAAATCCCCCAGCGTCTGCAGCGTGATGAGAATCGTGTTGGTCATGATCGAGTTTTTGATGACCGGCAGGACGACGCGAAACAGCGTCTGCCACAGCGACGCTCCGTCGATGCGCGCCGCCTCCACCAATTCGCCCGGCACACCAGAGAGCGCAGCCGAATACACCATCATCGAAAACGCTGTCCCGGCCCACGTGTTGGCCACAATGACGGACAGCAGCGGCTGGGTGAACAGCCATGCCGGCTGTGGCAGGCCCAACCACTGCAGGATGTTGTCCAGCGTCCCGCCCTGGCTCAGGAATGCGAACCACGTGAAGGCCTTGACGATTTCCGGGATGACCCAGGCGGCGATCACGATGCCGCCGACCACCGCCCGCACGGCGGCGTTGGCGCGCTGCATCAGGAGAGCCAGCAGAAGGCCGAGCACCGTCTGGCCGATCAGCGCCGACCCCGCCAGATAGTACAGCGAAACCAGCACCGCCTGCCAGAAACTGCGGCTGGAAAACATGATGCTGAAGTTCTTCAGCCCTGTGAACTGGTAGTGGGTCGCCGTGGGACCGGTCAACGCGACATTGGTGAACGAGATGTAGAATGTCCAGAGCACGGGGCCGAAAAAGAAGATCGTCATCGCGACCACCGCGGGAGCGAGAAACAGCGCCGCACGCGCCGCCTGTCTGCGCCTTGTCCTGGATTCCTGGGCGGAGGCGCGGGGCAACGTTGCCGGGGTTGTCGTCATAATAAGCCTCCAGTCGTGGTGAGCCGCCGATTAAAACAGCGGCGGCAGGTCGCGCCTGCCGCCTTTCTGTTCGCCCGGCCGATCGGCGGGAGTGGTCAGCGCGCGGATTCGACGTGCTTGGCGCCGACGTACGTGGTGACGGCCCTGGCGTATTGCTGCATGGCCTGCTGCGGCGTTGCCGAGTTGGTCATGACGTTCTCCATCGCGGTCTGGATGTCGTTCGAGATGGTCGGATACTGCGCGTAGGCGGGACGGAATTGCGTGAACGAGTTGAAAGCGGCAAACTGCGCGAGCATGCCCTGCCCCGCCTTCTTGTAGGCCGGCATCGCGGCCACGTCCCGGCGCGGCGTCACATTTCCGTCAAGCAGGTCGATTTTCAGCATATTGTTGCGGTCGGTGGCCAACTTGATGAAATCCCACGCCAATTGCGCATGCTTGGTCTTGGACGAAATCGAGAGTGTCCACCCGCCGCTCAGGCTGGTATAGCCGCCGCCGTTTTGCTTGGGCATCTTCGCGACGCCGTACACGCTGTGCCACTGCGGCCAGGGGTGGCCGCCCGTCGGGAGCCAGTTGCTGTACTCCCACACACCGTCCAGCAGCATGCCGACTTTTTGCTGTGGCATCAACTGCTGCGTCGCAATCACGGAAGATTGCGGCGTGAGGGCATCCTGCAGCGGTTCCGCGAGACCCTGGGTGAAAATGGTGCGAACAAACTGCAGCGAATCCAGAAATCCGGGCGACTGCACAATCCATTTCCCCGTCCTGTTGTCATAAAGCGTGTTGTGCGTGCCGTAGAGGAGCATCTCAAAGCCCTGCATCGTGGACGCTTCGCCCATCGGTTTTCCCGACATGAACCAGAGCGGCACGACGCCCGGTTCCTTGCTCTTGATCAGATGGGCCATCCTGAGAACATCCGCCCAGGAATGTGGCTGCCAAGGAACCTTGACGCCCAGCTTGCGGAACATCGGCATATCGTAGTAGATTCCCCGCGTATCCGTGTTGAACGGTACGCCGTACACGGTTCCGTTGGTCGCCTCCGCCGCCTTTTGCATCGGAGGGTAGAATTCCTTCTTCCAGGCCGGCCACTGATTGACGAACTTGTTCAAGGGAAGCAGATAGCCCGCACTCGCATCCGAATTCACCAGGAACGTGTCCTCCACACAGATGTCGGGGGCCGTGCGCGGCGACTGTTGCATCAGGTCAAGCTTCGTGTAGTACTGGTTCTCCGAAGCGTTGATCGGCACGAACGTGACATTCACACCGGGATACATTTTGAGAAATTGCTTCTTCACGGCAGTGAGCCAAATCGTGTTCTGATTCCCGCCGCCATATACCTGGAACGCGATGGTGAGCGTCTGGCCCTTGAACGATGCCGCCGAAGCCGCACCGCTCGCCAGTGTGCTCACGAGTCCGCCCGCCGCCGCGACGGCCATCAGTCCGGGAAGCGCTTTCATCATGAATCCGGTCTTCAACATGGCTGCCCCCTTGTCGATGCTTATTTTAAGCCGTGAAGCCGTGAAGCCGTGGGCGTTGCGCACGGTCTGTGCTTGGGTGCAAGTCCACGCCCGACTCGGGCGGCTTCGCCTATTTCTCACCCTGGCCAGTCCGCAAGGGACAGATTAAGCGCTTAACATCCGAAGACTATTCGTGCGCTTGACAGTCCTCTTTCGCAAACCGCCCATTGCATTACCGTGCAAAAACGACAGTACGCTCCGCATGATTGTCTTCTTTCAGTCCCGCGCAAACATAAAAATACGGGGAACTATGTAAATCGATCATGCGGCGGCACAGGCGAAACCGCATTTCGAAAGCATACTGACTGTTTTATAAATACAATAGTCTGTTGATTGTGTCAAGCAGATTCAATCTGTTTGCGGCAGGAAGATTCTCCGGAGCAACGAATGAAAACCGCTTTACTTCAGCACTCCTTCCGCCTTGCCGCGGCAATGCCCCGCCCTGCGCTCCAGCGCATCCTCGAAGAACGATGCCGTTTCACCGGCCGCCGCCGTCAAAGTCCAGGGCCACGGCGGCAGTCGGGGGAATGCGGATGGAGTTGCCCCGGGTTCGTCTCACATCATGACAGTTTCTGCGCTGCCGCGGCCCCGTGCTCCACCCGGACCGTCGTGCTGATCCCGCCGCGCATGTTGAACTTGCCCACGACCTCCAGGTAGCGTGGCTGCGCAAACCGGATGAAATCGTCGGCGATCGTGTTCGTCACCGCCTCGTGAAAATGGCCCTCATCGCGAAAGCTCCACAGGTACAGCTTCAAGGACTTCAGTTCGATGATGTACGGCCCGGGACGATAGCGAAACGTGATCACTCCGAAGTCGGGCTGGCCCGTTTTTGGACACAGGGTCGTGAACTCGGGCGCCTCGACGAAAATCTCGTAGTCCCGTTCCGGGTACGGATTGGGCAAGGGGTCAAGCGTCTTGGACGGTTTCGTCATTCGTGTCACCTCCGCGCTCGCTGGTCTTTTTGCTTTCGCCGCTCTCCAGTTCAGCCCGCAGGATCGCCACTTCCTGCACGAGGCGAACGCTGCGCGTGGTGAGCCTGGAAAGTGTAACGGTCAATTGCAGCATGGTCAGCAACATGAACAAGAATCCGACAAAGAACAGCAGCGACGGCGCGTAGAAGATCCCGAGCACGACGGCAACACTGTTCAACACACCCGGGAAGACCGACAAGAGAAAAATGACGAGCCCCATGCCGAGCCAGAACAGCGAGTACTGTTCAAGCAGCAGCCGCCTGCGCATAAGATCAATAACGGCCGCCACAAACACAATGCTAAAGAGGATACCCAGAAAGTACACGTTCACAGCCGTCCCTCCCCCTTGAGCGGCCGACCGCGCAATACCTCGAGCAGAATCGCCAGCGACACTTTAAACATGTAATACATCGACTTGATCATCGTGATCGAGGAGACGCCGGCCTGCCGTTCCTTCATCTCGACAGCCACTTCGCGCACGCGCATCTTGTAACGGTGAAGCAATACGAGCACTTCCACCTCGGGATAGTCCATCGGGTACTGCGAGCTGAACAGTTCAATCGTGCGCCGGTTGACCACGCGATAGCCCGACGTCGTATCCTTGATCGCATAGCCGACCGCCATGTGGACAAACGCCGCCAGCAAAACCATGCCCATCCTGCGCGACGCCGACGAGCGATATGCTGTCTTTTGCACATAGCGCGATCCGAGGATCATGTCCGCGTCGCCCATCCGCGCCTCCGCGAGGAGACGCGGCAGATCGGCCGGGTCGTGCTGGCCGTCCGCGTCAATCTGAACCGCGTACAGATAGCCTTTTTGCTTCGCATAGCGGTATCCGGTCTGCACCGCTCCGCCGATGCCCAGATTCACCGTCAGGCTGATCACGTACGCTCCAGCAGCCGCGGCAACCTCGGCGGTGCGGTCGGTGGATCCGTCTGACACGACGACAATGTCAACCTCCTGCGCCGCGTCCAGTATGCTGCGAATGACCCCGCCCACCGTCTTCTCCTCATTCAACGCCGGTATGATCACCAGTGCGTCCCGCATTGCGCCAGCCACCCCTCCGACTCGAAGTCTCCACGCGCCCGAACGCTACGCCCGATTCCCGGCGACCGCCGGGTCACCGCGCAGCCGGGACCACAACCACGCCGCGACAACCGGAATGAGAATCATCCAGACCACCACCACAGGGTACCCATACCGCGCGATCGGAAGAAACACCAGTTGGATGGCGAGCATGACCAGAACCGAAAGCGACACGCCGCGCGCCCTGCGCGACCCGAGGGCGATGAACATGGCCAACGCGCCGGCGAAGAGCAGCACCCGATGAAACAGCACGAACGCGGGGATGTACTGGTAGACGTACGGCAACCACAGCAGCGGCCCCAGTTTACCGAACAGGAACCAGCCCGCGTACAGGAAAAAGTGGTGCGTGAAGCCGGACAGCATGTAGTGAATCGCGAACGTCTGCTGACTCTCGTGCAGCGCGCGCGACATCGCGATCAGCGTCGTGATCGAGACGCGTCCGTACGGGCTGACTCCCGCCAGCAGGGGGTTTCCAGCTTCGGTATCCAGTGGGATAAAGCGGTGAAAGTCGATCGCGTTGCGGATCCACCACGGCGCCATGACGACAATCAGGCACGCCAGTTGCACCGCATTGTCAAACCAAAAGGCGCGCGCAGGGATAAACCGTCGCCATCCGCCCGCAGGGGCCGCGCTGCGCAGCAGCCAGTCACAAAACACGAACACCGCGAACAACGGCAGGACCGTCGGGCGGGTGAGCGTCGTCAGGCCCAGCAGCGCGCCCGTCAGTCCGTATGCCCACGTCCTGCCCGCACGCTGCGCGTAGACGTACGCCCACAGGGTGCACAGCAGGAGCGGAATGAAGAGGGCCTCGGTCAGCAGCATCACGCCGACAAAACCGTTTGGCAGGTACACCAACGACAGCACCGCCGCGGCAAGACCGGCCCACTTGTTCGCCAGCAACCGCGCCACCTCGTACGCCGCCACGATCCCGAGCAGGGACAGCACCTGTTGCGCCAGGAACACCTCGTGAATGAGTCTCGTCTGCGGAAGCAGCTGGCCGTGCAGGATCATCGACAATTTGTACATGAGAGCGACAAACAGGGGGTACAGCGGGGTGACGAACGCGTCCGGCGCCGAACCCTGGCCGAGGTACCCGTCGAGGACCACGTGACGCGCCATCTGGTCGTACAGCAGCTCGTCGTGATACATGTAGACTGTGGTGCGGTGCCAGACATAGAGTCGCAGGGCGAGCGCAACGGCCAAGACAAAGAACAGGGGAATGCGACTGCGGAGCGCGTTTGACAATGCGCGCAAGCCTCCTACAATAATAGTGCTGTCCACATGAAGAAAGCGCTGCACAACCGAGTCGCGCGCAACTGCCGGACATAATTACCCAAAGCGTAACCTGTCCGCGCGGAATTTGTCAAATTGCGTTTGACCGTTGCCCTTGACCGGCCCATCTCCATGCGGACTCGCTCCCGACCAGAGGGGCGCGTCCGCCGACGGGGGCCCGGCGCCACATCCCCCGAGAGGATGGCGACATGAACTACCCGGAAGGATTTGCAACGATGTATCGCGCCTGTTTTGGCGCCGACGCCTGGGAACGGATCCAGGACCTGGCCTCAAGCCCGCCGCACAGAGGCATTCGGCTCCTCGCCCGCGACCGCGCGCCGGCGGCGTCCAGCGCCGTACGGTCTGCACTGCGTCAGGCCGTGCCGTGGGAGACGGGGGCATACGAACTCCCCGCCGGACTGCAGGCCGGCGCCGACCCGTTTCACGCGGCGGGGCTGTACTACCTGCAGGAACCGTCTGCCATGGCGCCGGTGAGCGCCCTGGCGCCGCAACCCGGCGAGCTCGTGCTCGACCTGTGCGCCGCGCCGGGCGGAAAGACCGTCCAGATCGGCGACCGGCTCGGGACCGCGGGTATACTCGTCGCCAATGAAATCGATCCGGGACGGGCCGGTGTGCTGACTGAGAATATTGAGCGGACAGGGACCATGGCCACGGTCACGAACCTGTCGCCCGCCCGCCTGGCCGCCGCCTTCCCCGGCTCATTTGATGCGGTCCTGGTCGACGCGCCCTGCAGCGGGGAGGGGATGTTTCGCAAAGAGCCCGCGGCCGTGGACCAGTGGAACGTGGGGCTTGTCGCCGCCTGCGCCGACACGCAACTGGAGATCCTGTCCACGGCGGCGGCCATGGTCCGGCCGGGCGGGCGCATGGTTTACTCCACGTGCACGTTCAACCCCATCGAAGACGAGTGCGTATGCATCGAGTTCCTCTCCCGGGCGGCCGACTGGGAACTGTGCCCACTTGAACTGCCCGGCTCGGCGGCCGGCCTGTCCGCTACCGAGCTTGAACGCGCCGCGCGCGAGTGGCCCCCCCTCGCCGGGCGAACGGACGCGCTGCGCGCCGCATCACAGGTCCCCACAGGGCACTGCGCGCGTTATCTCCCCGGCGGCGCGGACGTGGAAGGACACTTTGTCGCCCTCTTTCAGCGGCGCAAATCGTCCGCGCCGCCGTCGTCCGCGCCTGAAGGCGCACCCCGAAGCATACCGGACGGCCACCGGCGCAACGCGAAAGCCCGCGGCGAACCCGCACGCGATCCGGGATCGTCGCCGCGCCTGGCGGACGCCTGGCGCGGCTTCGCGCACGACGCGCTGCGCCGCGCGCCGTGCCCTCCGGGTGCCGAACTGCTTGCGCAGGGAGCGCGCCTGTACTGCGCCCCTCCCGGGCCCGCCGGCGCATCCGGTGTGTTGCGTCCGGGCCTCCCCCTGATATCAAACCGCCACCGCCACGTCGTCCCGGAACACGCGCTGGCCATCGCCTTGCGTTGCGCGGACGCGCGGCGCCCTCTTCGTCTTGCCTACGGAGACCCCCGCATTCTCGCCTATCTGCGCGGCGAGGAAATCGAAGCGACGGCCGAAGAGAGCGAACGCCTCACAGACGGCTGGACGCTCATCTGCATCGAGGACGCAAGCCTGGGATGGGGCAAACTGTCCGGGGGGTGTATCAAGAACCACTACCCGCGCGGACTGCGGCGGCCTTATCGCTTTGTCTGGCCTCATTGACGGGCCGCGACGAACGATCGGAGCCGAAAGCATGGCACAATCACGGCACAAAACCGGACAAGATCGCGCAAACGTATGCACCAAACCGACGACCATCCCCATCCTTTGTCGCACACGGGAAAGCCGTGCCGCCGGCCCTCTGCGCGCGCCCGGACGGCGACCCGCCGCGCGTCGCGGCGCAAACGGGAGCACGGCGCGGCGCGCGCGGACGAATGCCGTCGCGCCAACAGCCATCCGCTTCCACACCGCTCTTGGTTCCGTCGCTTCGGACGTCAATGCTTCTACAGCCGGCCCGAGGATTACACACAAAATATTTTTTTGCGACAGCAGGAATTCGCTTTCAGCCCATAGAACTATATAGTCACGAAGTTGCGCAAACGATTCGCCTGAAGCCGTTCGACCTGAAACCGGGTTCATCCGTGTAATACGGGGAATTCGACTGACGGCCCAGAACGACTGTCGTGCAACCGTAATGAAATGACACGGTGTTTGCGCTAATCTTCTCATGGTCGTCGGAGGAGTTTCAGGGACCGCGCCCGACGCGCGGCAACCGATGAACGGGGATGGCCCTCGCTGGGGTCAGCCCGTGTATCCGCCGATCATCGCAAAAAGGGGGGCCGTTCGCCCGCCGGGACGGGCTCGTGGAGGTATACGGTCAGCAAGCGGCGCAGATGTCGGCCGCGCGAGCGCGGTACAAAAAAGCACAGACTGGGGAGGCATATTTCATGAAGTTCAATAAGCAAGCAACAGCCGCGATGGCAGCCGCCATCGCATTGTCCGGAACGTTCAGCGTCGCGGCCAGCGCATTTGCCGCAACGCCTGCCATTCCGAGGGGTCAGCACCTGACTGTCTGGTCGTGGTGGGGCCAGCCGGAACTCGGCGTGGTGCAAAAACTGGCGGCGCAGTGGGGCAAAGCACACGGCGACACCGTGACCGTCGTCGACCAGAGCAAGAACTCGAACTCATTCCAGTTCTACGCGACCGCCGCGCGCGCGGGCAAAGGTCCGGACGTCGGCTTTGCAATGCCGCACGACAACCTCGGCACATTCCAGCAGGAAGGCCTGCTCGCGCCGGTCAGCCTGAACGCGAAGCTCTACAACCCCACCACGGCGGAAGCTGTGAAGATCCAGGGCAAGGACTACGCATACCCGATCTCCGTGCAAAGCGTCGCTCTGTTCTATAACAAGGACAAGATCAAGACGCCGCCGAAGACCTGGGCCCAGTTCGTCCAGGACGCCAACAAGTACGGCTTCGGCTTCTCGCAGCACAACCTCTACTTTGACTATGCGTTCATCGGCGGCATGGGCGGCTACGTCTTCAAGGACAACCACGGCACGCTCGATCCGAACAACATCGGTCTGGCCAACAAGGGAGCCGTCGCCGCCTTCACGCTGCTGCACGACATGAACTGGAAGTACCACTGGATGAACCCGAACACGACCGGCGCGATCTCCAAAGCGCTCTTCTCCAAGGGCAAGCTCGGCATGTACATCAGCGGACCGTGGGACATCTCGTCGATCCAGCAGGCGAAGATCAACCTCGGCATCGCGCCGATCCCGAACCTGCCAAACGGCCACGTCGCCACTCCGTTTCTCGGCGTGATGAGCGCGTTTGTCAACGCGCGCAGCCACAACCCGGTCGCCGCGCAGGCACTGGCGTCCTACCTGGCGAGTGCGGGCGAGATGGGCTACTTCCACGCCAACGCCGACCTTCCGGCGCTGACCCGGCTGCAGAAACTCAAAGCCGTACAGACCAACCCGCTTGACGTCGGCTTCATCGCGCAGTCCAAGACGGCCATCCCGATGCCGAACATCCCGCAGATGCAGGCCGTATGGAACGCGGCGTCGATCATCGGCAACATCATCAGAGGTTCCGTGTCTCCCCAACAGGGCGCCACGCAGTTTGTGAAGAACATCCAGGCCGGCATCAAAATTTCGCAAGGCTGAGTCGAGCTTTCGCAGGCCTGCGAGGGGGTGGTCCGCACCGCGGCCATCCCCTCGCACCACGCGCGAAACGCATTTTCAGCTGCACAGGAGGGAATGCGCATGGCAGCCAACGACCCGTCCCTGCCGACGAAGGCACGTGTACGCAAGAGACGCGGGCCCCGCGGCGGCGTACAGTGGAGCGCCTACGGCTATATCTCGCCAGCGCTCATCACGATCGCCGCGCTCAGTCTTCTCCCGATGTTCTACACCATCTACATCTCGTTCACCAACTGGAGCGCACTGCACTTCATGAACTACCAGTTCGTCGGACTGAAGAACTACCGGGACCTGATCAATCCGAGCAATCCCCTGTCCGCCATCTTCATTCCCACATTCATCTGGACGCTGGTGTTCGCATTTGTCACGACGGTCGTGAACTACTCTTTCGGCCTGTTTGTCGCCGTCGTCCTGAATAACAAGAACATCAAGGAAGCGTCCCTGTACCGTTCCATCCTGATCATACCCTGGGCTGTGCCGGCGCTCATCTCGCTGTTGTCCTGGCAAGGACTGCTCAACCAGAGCTACGGCGAGGTCAACGCGCTCCTGCACATCTTCGGGATTCCGCCGGTGCCCTGGCTGGTCGATCCGTTCTGGGCGCGCGTCTCGGTGCTCATGGTCAATCTCTGGGCGTCCTTTCCCTACATGATGACCGTCTGCACAGGCGCCCTGCAGTCGATTTCCCAGGAACTGTTTGAGGCTGCAGGCATCGACGGGGCCACCTGGCTGCAGAAGTTCCGCTTCATCTCGATGCCTGGCGTGTGGCGCGTCAGCCTGCCCCTCCTGATCCCATCGTTCGCCTTTAGCTTCAACAATTTCAACTCCGTCTACCTGTTGACCGGGGGAGGCCCCGCCCGCACGGACACGCAGTTCGCGGGATATACCGACATCCTTGCCTCGGCCGCGTACAAGCTGACTCTCACGTTCAACCGATACGACCTCGGCGCGACCATTTCCGTCATTCTATTCCTGATCGTGGGTGTGATCAGTTTTCTGAACATGCACTTCACCCGCGCCTTCGAGGAGGTGGATTGACATGGCTGTGAACAAACGCGCGTTCAATCCCGGAGAATTTGCCGTCACATGGATCTCGCGGCTCTTCATCTGGTTTGTCATCGTCCTGACCGTGATCCCGCTCCTGTATGTCGCAACCGCGTCATTTGACTCGTCGCAGCAGTCGTTCTCGGCTTCGCTGATTCCTCTGCACCTGTCGTTTACGAACTATGTCGCGCTCTTCAAGAGTCAGTATATCGTCTGGATCCGGAACAGCACGCTGGTCGGCGTCGTCGTCGCGACCGCGCAACTGGTCATGACGTCCACCGCCGCCTACGCGTTTTCCCGCATGAAGTTCTACGGCCGCAAGTACGGACTGATGACGCTGATCCTGCTGCAGATGTTCCCGAATTTCATGGCGATTTCAGCGATCTATGCGGTACTTGCACAGTGGGGCCTGCTCGACAACCTGTGGGTCTACATGCTGGTGCTGATGGGCGCCGGCGCATTTGGCATCTGGCTCACCAAGGGCTACTTTGACACCATCCCCAAAGAACTCGACGAAGCGGCCGTCATGGACGGCGCAGGCCACTTCCAGATTTTCTTTCGCATCATCCTGCCGTTGGCGCGACCGATGCTGGCCGTCATCTTCTTCCTGTCCATCATCGGGCAGTACAGCGAGTACATCCTTGCGGGAACCATCCTGCAGTCGCCGCAGAACTACACGCTCGGCATGGGAATGTACGGCATGGTGAACAACCAGTTTGCGACCCAGCAATGGGGCGTGTTCGCCGCGGGCGCGCTGGTCAGCGCCATTCCGCTCACGGTCGCGTACATGCTGCTGCAGCCGATGATCGCGAAGGGGTTGACCGCTGGTTCCGTCAAAGGATGAGTCAGAGGATGAGTCAAGTTGCCGCACACGGCAGCAACGGTTCGAGGCGCCCGCGACTCGTGATGGGAGACGTTCTCAATGACAAGTGGGCAACACGACAACTTCGATCGCATCGCATGTTCCGCCTGGCATGAATCGGTCGAACCGTACGCCTACGCGGACGACGGCGCGCTGACTGTTCGACTGCGTCTCGCCGTCTCCGCCGCGCGCACCGTGCAGGTCGTGCACTACGACAAGTTCCTGCCGGACGCGACGCTGCAGACAATCGAGGCCGAGCGCTTCGCACAGGACGGGCCGTCGCACGAGCTTTTTCAGGCGCGACTGTTCCGGACGAGCAAACGGTTCCGCTACTACTTTCGCATCGAGACGGCGCAGGCGGCGTACTTCTACAGCCGCGCCGGCGTTCAGGGCGTTCCCCCGCGGCAGGCGGACGCGTTCGAGGTGCCGTATCTCGGCGAGCGGGACCGCTTCGCTCCCCCTCCGTGGGCCAAGGGCGCCGTCTACTATCAGGTCTTTCCCGACCGCTTCGCCCGCGGCGCCCAATCGCAGGACGATCAACCATCCCTTGCGGCAACCGGCGGCGAGGTCGCGCTCGCTGATTGGGACGCCGCGCCCACCGGCGCAAACTTCTTCGGCGGCACGTTGCGCGGGATCACCGAGAACCTGGACCACCTGTCCCGTCTCGGCGTCGATGTGCTCTACATGACGCCGATTTTCACCGCGCCGTCCAATCACAAGTACGACACGGCCGACTACTTCACGGTCGATCCCGCCTTCGGCACGCTGGAAGACCTGCGGGCATTGACCGCAGCCTGCCGCGAACGGGGCATCCGCGTCGTTCTGGATGCCGTGTTCAATCACATGGGCGTCGACCACCCGATATTTCGCGACATCCTCGAACACGGTCAAGAGTCCCCCTACAGCGAATGGATCTATCCCGCGTCGTGGCCGCTCTCGGTGGATGACCGCAACTACGAGACTTTCGGTTACGTGGCCAATATGCCCAAATGGCGAACGGCCCACCCGGACGTTGTGGACTATCTTACTAGGGTAGGGTTATACTGGCTAGATGAAGCTGGAATTGACGGCTGGCGACTCGATGTGTCAGATGAAGTGGAGCACCGTTTCTGGCAACACTTCCGCGCCGCGGTGAAAGCGCGCAAGTCGGACGCGCTGATCTGCGGCGAAATTTGGCAACTGGCGACTCCGTGGCTGCGCGGCGACCAGTTTGACGCCGTCATGAACTATCCTTTAGGAGAAGCCATTCTCTCCTGGATCGCGCGCAAAGACACGGACGCGAACGGCTTTCACCTCGCGGTTGAGCGCATCCGCGCCGCGTACCCGGAACCCGTGCTGCCCGTCCTGTGGACACTGCTTGACTCGCATGACACGCCGCGCCTGCTCACCGTTTGCGCGGGCGACCGCCAGCGCGCCATGCTCGCCAGCTTTCTCCAGTTCACCTGCCCCGGCGCGCCCGTCCTGTACTACGGCGATGAAGTGGGTATGGCGGGCGGTCCCGATCCCCTCTGCCGCGCAGGCATGGTATGGGACAGTGAGCGCCAGGACACAGAATTGCTGGCGCACTATCGCGGCCTGACCGCGCTGCGCGCCCGATTCCCGAGTCTGCGGACAGGTGACATGCGCCCTGTCTTTCAGGGGCATTCGCGGCACCTGTACGCGTTTGTCCGGCGCGCGCCCGATGGCCCGGACGGCGGCGAACTCGCGCTGTGCCTCGTGAATGACGGTCCGCGTCCGCTGCGGCTGCGGCTGAGCCACGCATTGCTGCCCCGGGGCGCCTACCGCGTCGTCCACGGTCCCGGCGAAGGCGAACGCCACCGATCGGGGCAGACCGTGAGCGTGCCCCGGCGTTCTGGACTGCTGCTTATTCTGGAGACTTCTACAGTAGAAACGGGTGATGACCGATGACTTCCAATATCAAAGACGTCGCAACCAAGGCGGGCGTCAGCCCGTCCACCGTGTCCCGCGTCCTGGCAAACCATCCGCGGATCAGCGTGGCCACGCGCGAACGCGTGCGCGACGTCATGAGGGAACTCGACTACCACCCGAACGCCATCGCCCGCAGTCTGGTCAAACAGAGCTCGCAAGCGATCGGCCTGTTGATCCCCAGTTCCATTGAACAATTCTTCCTGAATCCGTTTTTCCCCGAGGTCTTGCGCGGAATCACGCAGATCGCGCAGTACTCCGGATACGATATCGTCCTGTCCACCGCGCTGCACGGAAAAAACGACGTCGACCGGCTCGAACGCATGGTGCGCAGCAAGCAGGTGGACGGCGTCATCCTGCTCACCGCGCGCCTGAATGACCCGCTCTTCGCAGTTCTGGAGGAAAACCACATCCCGTCGGTCGTCGTCGGCAGGCCCTCGCAGGACGTCCAACTCTGCTGGGTCAACAACGACAACCGCCGGGCGGCGTACGACACCACCATGCACCTGCAAAAGCTCGGTCACCAGCGCATCGGATTCATTGGCGGGTCGCAGGAACTTGTGGTCACGGTGGACCGACTCGCCGGTTATTCGAGCGCGCTGCAGGAACAGGGCGTCACGTTTGACCCGAACCTCGTGGTCTCCGGTGAATTCATCGAGGACGTCGGCTACAATGGCATGATGCGCCTGCTCGCGCTGGCCGAGCGGCCGAGCGGCATCGTCGCGTCGGACGACGTGCTCGCCTTTGGCGCCATGCGTGCGGCCGGCGAACTCGGATATCGCATACCAGAAGACCTCGCCATCGTCGGCTTCAACGATATTCCACTGGCGCGGCTTGCCAACCCTCCCATGACCACGATGAACGTGCACATCTACGAATTGGGTCAGACGGCCGCCAAACTGCTGCTCCAGCACATCGAGAAAAGGGAGTTGCCGCCGCAGTCCGCCATCGTGCCGCACGAGCTTGTGATCCGGCGGACGTGCGGCGCCTGGAACCCGCTCGCCGCCTACCAACAATAGACGGCGCCCGCCCGGCCGCGAGCCTCCGGAAGGCGCCGTTCTCTGTTCGCGTTCTCTGTTCGCGTTCTCTGTTCGCGCGCCGCGGATCCCGGCGCTCCGCCAGATACCGCGCGTCCCCCAACCGCGATTACGCATATCCCCGGACCGTCAGACGGCCGCGCTCACGCCGGCCGCGAGGTCCGCGCGTGGCCAGACGCCCTTCTCCACCGTCGCAATCATGAGCAAAATAAACATGGCGTGCGACCACGTCAACGGCACCACCCAGCGCGGTCTCCCTGTCTTGGCGTCCACCTGCTCCGGCAGCAACCCCGTGTCCGTCTGTCGGTCCACCGCCCACGCGAGAACGCTGCGGGCGGTCTCCAGATCGTCCCGTTTCAGCGCCTCGAGTCCAAGCCAGAGCGTCGCGAGCACCCACGGGTTCCCTCCGGCGTAGTGATCTCCCTCATAGCGCATCAGACCCCCGGCCTCCCCTGCGGCCCAGAGCCTCTCCCTCACCGCCTGCGCCGTGCGGACGACCCTGCTGTCGGCCGCCGGGAAGACGGCGAAGGGGTATGAAACGCCGAGCAGACTCACGTCGACGGTCTTGTCGCGCAGCTCGACGGCGCGCTCATACCCGTATCCGTCCACCTCGATCACGCCCCCGCCCGCCAAGTTCTGCGGATGTGCGACGTGCAGCCGGGCCGCCCGATCGAAACACCCACGTTCCTCGTCCCAGAGACCGGAGATGCCTTCGCGAACGCGCGCCGCCACACTCCTCCAGCGCGCCGCCCGCGTTCCCGCGGCGTCCATCGCCTCGGCCGCCCCGGCGCACGCCTCGAGCGCCGCCCAGACCGCCGCGGCAGAGTATGTGTGCCGGGCATTGCGCTCCTCCCACAGATCGCGCGATTCGCGCGGCAGGCCGTCCGCCGGGTCGACAAACGCGTCGAGAAAGTCCGCTCCCCTTTGCATGGCGCCCCACATCCGGGCGAGGAACGCTCGGTCGCCGGTCAGGCGATAGTGCTGCCACATGCCCCACACGACGCTTGCTGTCTCGTCAATCTGCAGACCCCACGACGGCGCCAGACTCCCGTCCATGAAGTGCCGCTGGCCGAACCCGCCGTCTGCCTCCTGCGCGCGCAGCGCCCAGTCATAGAAGCGTTCGCTCGCCGCCGTAAAGCCCGCCTGTCCGATCGCCGTCGCAATGTAGGCCGCGTCCCGCCCCCAGCAATAGCCGTAACCGCCGCACTGCGTCCACTCCGGATCAAATTCAGGCGCGGCGATGAGCCCCCCGTGCGTCCGGTCCGCCATCATGCCAAACACCAGCAGCGAACGCGTGTACAGCGCGTCGAGCCGGTCTTCCCCGGTGCGGATCGGCCGCGCCAGCGCCAAGTGCGCCCGCCAGAACGCGCGCGTGCGCACGAGCAATGCGTCGGCGCCCGTCTCTCGCGCGCTCCGGACGGCGGCCAGCGCCTCCTCCCGGGTCGCGCCAAAGGCGATAAACAGGCTGATCGACCGCGCTCCGTCCGGTTCGACAACGCCGAAGTCGTACGCCAGGGCCCCGTCGCCGCCGAGATTCTCCGCGGTCCCCAGCAAGCGCTCGCGCGTCAGCGCGGCGTCCACATCCCCCGCCTGGTATCCGTACAGCGGCGCGTCGGAACCGATCGCCGCCGCGGTCTCCCGCCTGTAGTGCACCAGCGCGCGGTCTCCCAGTTCCGCCCGTACCGCGTTGCCCTCTCCGTGGCCCGCCAGTTGCAGATCGGAGCGGACATAAAGGATCAGCCGCCGAGAACCCGCACCGCGGTTGGCAACCGTGACCCGCCTGACCACGAGCGACGTGTCCGGCGCGACAAAATCAGTCAACGAAACCGCCCATCCTCCCGCGTCGTCCCACTCCGTCACGAGGACGTTGGTGTCCGCCTCGTAACGCTGGGCGCATCTTTGGTCCTCGTGCAGCCACTCGACCTGTTCGCGCCCCTCCGTCCGCCAGCCCAGCCACAGACGGCGCACCTGCTGCTCTCCGTCGATGGTCGGCCAGTATACCCTCTCCAGTTCGCCTGTAAAAGACAGTGTGCAGAGCATTTTTCCGTCACCAATCACGGCATTTGTCACGTAGGTCTTACCGACTTTATCCAATCGCGTGTCCATCCCTTCGCTAATCTACCCGGAAAATACGAGCTCACTGGTACCGCGCCATCTGCGGCGCCCGATTGAGTCGCATTTTCATGATTCGCTGGCGTGCGGTTGCGCCACACATGGCGGTCTACCCGGAAAATACGAGCTCACTGGTACCGCGCCATCTGCGGCGCCCGATTGAGTTGCATTTTCATGATTCGCTGGCGTGCGGACGCACCGCACATGGCGGTCTACCCGGAAAGCCGGTCTGCTCGCGCCGCCGCGCGTCGCGTGAGCGTGAGGCCGGGTTGTTTATGCAATCGATTGCACGCACCTGTCTGTATTCGCCGCCTGCCCGCAGAATTCCTGCTGCGACGCGCATTTTTCAGGCATTACAATCGTTCTTGTTCGCCGCTCGCGCCGCCGCCGACCCAGGCGCGCAATCGCAGAGGACGCCGGACACAAAGCGGGCGCCCAGCACCTGCCCCATGTGCCCAAAGTCCGCACGCACGCATATCCTGTACAGAACCGGAACACTGCGCGCCAGAGGAGTGCATCTTCCATGACAACCATTTTCGCCGGACCGACGGTGTTTGCCCAGGAACTCGACCCGACAAGGCAGCGCAAGAAGTCTGCTGAATCACGGAGCGAGGCCATGCCCCAACAGACGGCCGCACCCGATCCGTCGCGAAGGCTCGCGGTCCCGTCTCCCGCCGGCGGGTACACTCGGGCCCACCCCACGGCCCCGCCGGACGCCCGTCCTTCTATGCGCGGCTCGACCCGCACCCGCAAACGATCGCAACTGCTCGCGCTCTCAGGGTCGTCGGACGCCTTGCCCGGCGAACAACCGCACATGCGCACGATCACCGCGTACCTGAACAGTCACTTTCTGAATCAGAGTGTGTCCGTCCTCACGCTCGCGGGCCGCGTCTACGGCACGCTCCGCGACGTGACCCGCGACGCCATCACGCTGGTGGACGACCGGGAAGGGGAGCACCGTCTGCCGCTGTCCTCTATCCTGTCCATCGGACCCAAGGCCTGATCCGCGGCTGGCGCAGCCGACGCCATGCGGTGCAGCCAGTGCAACCGACGCCAGTCAACGCCAGCCAACGCCAGCCTCACCGCCACACGCACGCCCGTTTTGCGGCCCCCGAGGCAACACCACCCGCGGCTCCCGCGGCTCCGTCAGCCGCCGCGCTGCGCGTACATGTCGAGCAGCGCGCGCGCTGCGGCGCTCAGGTAGCGATCCCTGCGGTAGGCGAACACGAGCGTGCGTCGCGGCTGCCCAACAAGCGGAAGATAGACCGCGCCCGGCCCTGGCGCGGCGGTCCTGCGCACCATCGCAGGCACCATTGTCACCCCGAGGCCGTGCGCCACGAGCGACTGCGCCGTCTCGACGCTGCTTGTCTCATAGGTCACCCGGGGTGCGAACCCGCTCTCTGCACAGAGTGCCAAAACCGTGCCGCGAAAGCCAAATCCGCGCTTGAGCATGATAAACGGCGCCTGCGCAAAATCCGCCAGGTCAACCGGCGCCACGGGCATCTCCCCCGCGAGGCACACGCGCCGCACCCGGTCATCCATCCAATGGGCAACCTCACGCGGCCCCGCCAGAAACAACTCCTCGGTCAGCATCGGACGCGTGGCCAGTCTGTCATCCTCGACCGGCAGCGCCAGCACGCACAGGTCCGTCAATCCCCTGGCCGTCAGATCCTGCAGCACCTCGGTCGCGTCCTCCACCAGGCGCACCCGCACGGTCGGATGACGTTCGCCAAATGCACGCAACAATGGCGGCAACACATGGCCGCCCGTGATGGCCGGCGCGCCGATCACCAGTTCCTGCCCCATCCCTTCGCTGCGCTCGCGCATCTCCCGCACCAGATCGTCGTGCAATCGCACGATCTGCTCCGCCTGTTCAAGGAAGCGCACGCCGTCCGGCGTCGCCTGAGTCCCGCCGTGGCCGCGGAAAAAGAGCGTCACTCCGAGTTCGTTCTCCAGCCTGGCGATCTGCTGGCTGAGCGAAGGCTGCGCAATATCGAGCGCGTCGGCAGCCCGCGTGAAGCTTCCGTGGCGCCACAGTTCCAGCGCGTACTGCAAAAGACGCAGTTCCATCCACCGGCACGCCCTTCCATCGCCCGTATCGCTCGTATAGCGCCGGACTGAATCG
>JAKACX010000022.1 GCA_021821055.1 Bacillota bacterium | reverse complement strand
CCGGCCAGATTGTCTGGCAGGAGAGAAACGATGCCGCCGGACGATATCCACGACTCGATCATCGCGGCCAGCACCGCTCCGATTACGATGAACGGCATGCCGTCCCACACGATGCCCTGAAACACCACGTGAATGATGCGCCAATTCAGCGCCATCCGCCACGAGCCCGTCGCATAGAGCGCCAGGGCCGCCGCACACACGACGATGAGCGCGGCGGCGGTCGACAGCCGCACCTTCATGGATGGAGCCGTATGATCCAAATGCGCCGCCCCGCTTTCTTGACGTGTCCGCACGACATTCCCGGCAGCGTGTCGCGCGCCAGCTCATCGCCCCGCAGACCCGCAACCGAACGCCGCGCGCGTGCGCACACTGTCTGTACACTCTATTCACAGCCAGTCCATAACATGTGCGCGTCACTCCGGCGCATGAGCCGACCGCTTCGGAGGTGGAGATTGTCCCGTCCTGGTGATACAATCCCGCCAACGCGCATCTCTGGCGAGGAGGCAACACGACATGGACGAAAAACCCGGCGCAGGGCCGGATGCCGCGTCCGCCGCGAGGCCCGGTCCCGCGCCTGTCATGGGACGCACGCTGACCTTCACACTCGCGGTCGCGGCGGGAGTATCGGCCGCCAACCTCTACTACAACCAGCCGCTGCTCGACCTGATTGGCCGATCGCTCCTCGCGTCCGCCGGCCAGACCAGCCGCATCGCCATGGCGACACAGGCGGGTTACGCGGCCGGTCTGCTGCTTTTCACCCCGCTCGGGGATATCCTGCCGAAGCGCAGGCTGATCGTGTCGCTTTGCCTGCTCACCGCGGGCGCCCTGCTCGGAGCCGCCGGGGCGCCCTCCATGCCCGCGATGGAACTGGCCAGTTTCCTGATCGGCCTGTTCACCGTCGTGCCTCAGGTGATCATTCCGCTCGCGGTTGACCTGGCGCCTCCGGAGCGCAGCGGGCGGGTTGTGGGGACGGTCATGAGCGGGCTCTTGACGGGAATCCTGGCCGCCCGTATCGCGAGCGGAACGATGGGCGCGCTGTTTGGCTGGCGTGCCGTGTTCGTCGCCGCCGCCGTCGTGATGGTCCTGCTGGGCGGCGTGCTCCTGCGCACTCTCCCGCACGCGCCCGCACAAACGGGTGCGCGCTACGGCGCGCTGTTGCGGTCGCTCGTCACTCTGCTGCGGACGGAGCCGGTGTTGCGTGAGGCGAGCCTGATCGGCGGGGCGCTGTTCGGCGCGTTCAGCATCCTGTGGACCGTTCTCGTGTTCAGGCTGGTCGCGGCGCCCTACCACGCGGGCAGCGCCGCGGCCGGGGCATTCGGCCTGGCGGGCCTGGCGGGAGTGCTCGCGGCGCCGCTTGCAGGGTCCGCGGCCGACCGCCGGGGACCGGCGTTCATGATTCGCTGGGCGATCACGTGCGTGATTGGCGCGTACCTGATCCTCGCGCTGTGGTCTTCCATCCTGCCGCTGCTGATCCTCGGCGTCGTGCTGCTGGACTTCGGCGTGCAGGCCGCGCAGATTTCCAACCAGAGCCGGATCTACGCTCTGTCAGCGACCGCGCGCAGCCGCGTGAACAGCGTCTACATGGCCGCCTATTTCGTGGGCGGATCGCTTGGCTCGCTGCTCGGGGGAATCGCCTACGACGCGGGCGGCTTCGCCCTTGCCTGTACCGTGGGAATCGCGTTCAGCCTTGTCGCCCTCGGCGCCCATGGGGTCGGCTCGCGCGCAATCCGGTTGCGCTAGCGACGACTCCCGACCGCAGGCGTCAGCGCGACCGCCGACATGGTAAAATGGGTCATACCCCGGAGTTCATATTGCCGGAGTTCGCGAAGGAGAGATATGGATGGCGGACAGAATCTATAATTTCAATCCGGGCCCCGCAGCCCTTCCGCTGGAGGTGCTGGAAGAGGCGAGAGACAACTTTGTCCAGCATCAGGGACAGGGGATCTCCATCATGGAGATGTCGCACCGCGGCAAGGTTGTCGAAGCGATCAATGACGAGACGCAAAACCTGCTGCTCGAGCTGCTGGGTCTTTCGCAGGGGTATCACGCGCTGTTCATGGGCGGGGGCGCGAGCACGCAGTTTGCCCTGGTCCCCCTGAACTTCCTGCCCCAGGGAAAGACGGCCGGCTACGTGCTGAGCGGTAACTTCTCCGAGAAGGCGTTCGAAGAGGCAAAGCACCTCGGCGACGCGTCCGTGGCCGCGACTTCAAAGGGCGAGAAGTGGGCGCGCATTCCTGCTCAGGAGGACATCGCGCTGCCCACCGGCGCCGCGTATCTACACATCACGGTCAATAACACCATTGAAGGGTCGCAGTGGAGCGACCTGCCGGACACCCGCGGCGTCCCGTTGATCGGCGACGTGACAAGCGACATCCTCAGCCGCGAGCGGGACATGTCGAAATTTGCGCTGGTCTACGCCGGCGCCCAAAAGAACCTGGGTCCCGCAGGAGTTACGGCGGTGGTCGTCAAGGACGAATTCCTGCAGACCGGCGCCGGGCACATTCCAACCGTCCTGCGCTACGCGACGTTCGCGAAGAACAAGTCCCTGTACAATACGCCTCCGGTGCACTCGATCTACATGATGAACCTCGTGCTCAAGTGGACGCAGCGACAGGGCGGGATGAGCAACCTCGAACGGCTCAACAGGGAGAAGGCCGGCGTCATCTACGACGCCATTGATACGAGCGGCGGCTTCTACCAGGGACTGGTCGAGAAGCCCTACCGCTCCATCATGAACGTCACCTGGCGGATGCAAAGCGTCGAATTGGAGAAGCGCTTCGTCCAGGAGTCCGTGCAGAACGGCTTTGAAGGTCTCGGCGGGCACCGCAGCGTCGGAGGATTGCGCGCTTCCGCGTACAATGCGGTGCCGCACAAGGCCTGCACCGCCCTGGCCGACTTCATGAAGGACTTCCAGCGCCGCAACGGCTGACGCCGGACGGCAGCGGAGCGCGGGGCGGCGGGTTAGGCCGAGCGGCCCATCCGCTATTCTCCGCCCACCGGCTGCGCCGCACAAGACGGACACAGAGACCGCAGCGGGCATTCGCCGCAGCGGGGACGCCTGCTCAGACACAGCGCGTGGCCGAGGGCGTCGATGAGAGCGTGATACTGGTTGTACAAGCCGACGTCGACCGGCAGGTGGCGCATGAAAAAATCCCGCAGTTCGTCGTACGTCGCATTCTCCCGCGTGACGCCGAGCCGAAAAAAGATGCGCCGCGTGTACGCGTCCACGACAAAGGACGGCTGGCGCGCGGCGTACAACACCATGTCGTCCGCGGTCTCCGGGCCGACGCCCCAAACACCGAGCAGACGCGCGCGCAGGTCATCCGCAGGCAGCGCCAGCAACAGGTTCGCGTCGCCGCCGAACTCTTCGTGCACCATGGCGGCGAACGCCTTCAGCTTGCGCGCCTTCATCCGATAGTACAGCGTCGACACGATGCACTCCTCGATGTCCCCCGCCGCCGCCTCGCGCAGGGCCGCGAGTGTGAGCCATCCCTTGGCGCGCAGTTGTGTGATCGCCCGCTCGACATTCTTCCACGCCACGTTCTGCACGAGAATCGCGCCAATGATCACTTCCTCCGCCGTATCAGCCGGCCACCACCGGCGGTCTCCATAGTGCGCGAACAAGCGCTCGTAAATCTCCAGCAGCCGAACCGTCACGCTGTCGCTCACGTCGTTCCCCTTTGTCTTCATGATCGCTCAAGACGCGGGTACAGACCATCACGTACGCCGCCGCGACCATCATAACACGGATGCCGAGGCGCACGGCAGGCGGAGGCGTACGGCACGCGCCCACCGTGCTCACGGCGCTGTCCGCGATCCCGAGCCTCCCGCCGCCTGCCAGCGCTCCCTGCATTCGCGCAGGACCTTGCGCGCGTAGTCGGCATTTTCCCACCCAAGCACGGACGCGCGCTCATCGTCAAGATTCCTGTACACGGCAAAGAAATGGGCAATCTCCTTCAGGTCATGCTCTGGCACGTCAGTCAGTGCCTGCACACGCGAGAAGCGCGCGTCTCTGACCGGAACGGCCAGCAGCTTGTCATCCTCCCCGAACTCATCCGCCATACGCAGCACACCAATCACCCTGCACTCAATGACGCACCCGGGAAACGTTGGATTCGTGACCAAGCTCATGATGTCAAGCGGCGCCCCGTCTCTCGCGAGCGTATCCGGCACATAACCGTACTCCACAGGATACTGGATGGCAGAATGCAGCACGCGGTCGAGATGGAAACTCCCCGTGTCCCTGTTCATCTCGTACTTGTTGCGGTTTCCCTTGGGAATTTCGACGACTTCCACGGCCAATAATTCCTGTGTCATCTGCGCTGCATTCCTTTCGAACTCATGATGTATGACCGCTCGCTCTGCTGCTGCGGCGCCCTGCACAACGGTGTCACATGTCCGCATCCGCGTCCGCGCTGCGCTCCGTGGCTTCCTGGATCGCCTGGTGCGCCGCGCCGGCGCGCTCCCAGCCCCGCACAGTGAACGACTCGCGCTCCACCGAACGCAAGAGGTGAAAATTATGCACCACTTTGCGCAGGGAGTGATGCGAGACATCGGTCACGTCGTACACATCGGCAAAATTCGGGTCAACCGCGACCACCCCCAGGAGCTTTGCGTCGGGGCCCGCCGCGTCCTCGACCCGCAGCAGGCCCACGACGCGACACGTGAGCTCACACCCCGGAAAGGTGCCGTTGGTCAGCAGAATGACCATCCGCAGCGGCTCGCCGTCCGCGCCCCTGGTGCCAGGCAGATAGCCGATTTCAAACGGGCAGCGTGCCGGGAAATGCAGCGCGCGATACAGTGTAAAAGCGTGGTACTGTTCGCTGTACCGGTACACATTGGAACTGTGCTTCGGCGTCTCCACCACGGCCGTCACCGTCAGGACCTGCCCCGTGGGGCCCGGTCTCTCCAATTTGCGGATAGAGCACTCCAGAACTCCTTGACCCGTCCTCCCGAGCACCCGCACCTGGACCCGGTCCCCGACGCGCAGCATGATCGCCGGGTGTTCAACCTCAAACCAGGCGATCTCCGCGAGCGGAACAAAGGCGCTTTGACCCTCGATCTCGATCCACGCGCCGCTGTGATCGAGCGCCCGGACCTGCGCCTGCACAATCTCTCCGACATGGAGCGAACGTCTGTGGTCCGCCATCTGGACCCCTCCCCAGCCCGCAAATGCGAGCCTAATTCAACAGCAACGCTGAAATGAGGAAGATGACCAACACCAGTAGCATGAGAGCGAGGTACGCCCACAGGTACCCGTGCGCAATCCAGCGCAATCCACGGCTCAAAAACCTGCGGGCGCGGCGCAGCAACGGCCGGTAGATGTCACTCTCGAGCAGCGGACGGACGCCGGTGGACACCTCGACCTGCAGCGGCAGCGCCGCATCCCCCCGCGTGACGCGGCGACGGACCTGAAAATGCAGCACCGGGGCCCAGTACATGCGGTACGGATTGGCGTACGCGGTCGCGGTGTATTGCGCCTGCCGCGGTTCCTTCGCCCGCCCTCCCAGCCACGGTGGCGCGGAGCGCCTGCGATACGGGCCGCGGCGCACGGAGCGCGCGAGAAACAGGGCCAGGACGGCAAACACGATAAACCACCACAACAGGTAGGTCGGGGAGATGGCGGCCACACCGGATCCGGGCTCGACAATCGCGCCCGGCATGGGCAAGAACGCGAACAACTGCCCGCCGAGCGCGACCAGCGGCTGATTGACCGCGGGGTGCTGGAAGACGTCGGGAACCATGCTGGAAAACACGCTGCGGTACGGCGGAAGGTTCGCCACGACCCGGCTGAGCAGGCCGAGAAACGCCGTCGGGAAGAATCCATAAACGGCCGACAAGACGGCCAGCAGCCCCACTCCTGCGCCTGCCGCTTGCGACGCGCGCGCCTGGGAGACCCGCTTCGCGACATCGTCCGACCGCGCCCTGCCGGAGAAAATGAATGCGATCAGGCGAAGAAACGCGGTGAACGCCAGGGCGGCGCCGACCGCCGCGACCGCTCCGAACAGCGCGACGATGGCCTGTTCAAACCCGGTGAGTCCTTGATAGGTCTGCAACAGAGACTGAAACACCAGCCACTCCGCGACAAAACCGCTGAACGGGGCGACAGCCGCCAGTGTGAGCGCGCCGACCAGAAATGCGAGCGAGGAGGCGGGGAAGACGCGCCACAGGCCGCCCAGTCCATCCAGTTCGTGCTGGCCCGTCCGCCGACTGATTTCCCCTGCGGTGAGAAAGCACAGCGACTTGGCAAAGGCGTGAGAAACCATCTGCACAAACAGGGCCGTCATTGCCACCGCGGCAAGCCGTGTGGACCCGGCGCGTGAAAAACTGACGACGAGTCCGATTGCCACAATCATGAATCCCACATTTTCAATACTGGAAAACGCCAGGATGCGGCGCATCCGCTTCTCGAACACCGCGTACAGCGCCCCGAAAAAGACACCTGCCGCGCCCAGAGCCACGACCGCGACGCCGAGCGCCTCCGGCAGCGGAAACGTGAACGAGTAGACCCGCAGGATCCCGAACAGTCCCAGATTCAAGAGCGCCCCGGCCAACACCGCGTTCAAGTGCGGTGGAGTCGCGTCATACGCCTCGGGCATCCAGAACTGCATCGGCGCCACGCCGCTCTTGACGCCAAACCCGAACAGAGCGAGCAGAAAAATGACCGCCCGGATGGATTCTGCCCGATGGACCAGCGCCGCGTGCATCTGAACGATCTCGAGCGACCCGCCCGGCGTCGCGGCGAGGACAAATGCCGCAACCAACAGCAGAAAGCCGAATTCACTCGCAACCAGCGTGACAAACGCGGCGCGGCGCACCCGCTTCTGGCGGTGATTGACCAGGACATACGCGTATGCGCACAGCGACATCGCCTCCCACGCGATCAGCATGGGCAGCCCGTTCTGCGCCGTCAGCAGAAAGCTGATAAAGACATACTGCGCCGCGACCACGCTCTGCAACACATGGGAAGTTCCCGGACGCTTCAGGCGCGCGTGCCCGCCCGCATAAATAAACGACGCCGCGCCAATCAGGCCCATAATCATGAACAGCAGGTCGCCGAGCGGGTCGGCGGCAAATGTCCACGGGCCGAAAATCCCGATCCCCGGCGTCGTCGCAATCTGGATCGTCTTGTTCCCAAGCAACCCGGCAAGACCGAAGACAGACTGCCCCAGGCAGACAATTGATAGATAAGTCCACGTAATCAGCCCGCTGTTTCGCAGCTTCGCGGTTGCGACGGCAACCGGCGGCACGATGAGAAACATCAGCACCGTCGTCCAAAAGAGTGCGGTCACTTGAGCTTCACCCCCTCGCGCGACAGGATGGCCTGCCGCAGTCCATTGAGCAACGCGTAAGGATTCGGCGGGCAGCCAGGAATATAGGCGTCAACCGGCAACACGCTGTCGACCGGGCCCATAAAACGGGAGCTGTTCGCAAACACGCCGCCGTGCAGCGCGCACACGCCGACTGCCACGACCAGGCGCGGCCGGGGCATGGCGTCGTACGTTTCGCGCAGCACCGGCGCCATGGCCGCGGTCAATGCCCCGGTCACCAGCAGGACGTCGGCGTGCCGGGGTGAATGCGTGAAAAACAGTCCCAGTCGATGGAGATTGTAGTACGGATTGCTGAGGGCAAGGACCTCTGACTCACACGCGTTGCACGACCCGACATCGATGTGCCTGATGTGCAGCGAGTGTCCAAAGTAACCGGCGAGCCGCTTGCTCATGCCCCGCTCGTCCAGGTCATCCCAGTCCGCCAACGCCCCGACGCGATCAGCCGTCATGGGTCGTCGCCTCCTCCGTCGAGATGAGCCGTTCCCGGCTGGCCTCCGCCCGGTCAATCGCTTCCGGCCACGCGAAGACGCCGTCAGGACACCGGTCGACGCACCGGCCGCAGGCGATGCAGGCCGCCACATCGAGGCGAACAGCGTCACGGCCCCGTTCCTGGACGATGGTGATCGCGTCCGTGGGGCAGGCCTCCGCACACTCCGCACAGCCGAAGTCACTACACGGACGATTCATGACGGGAACGCTGTGCACCCGATACTTCGGCAATTCCCGCTCGCGATGCCGGGGGTACGTCGTGGTGACGCGCCCACTCGCCAGCCCGGCCAGAAGCCACTTTGCCCACATAGGAGAGGTCCCCTTTCTGCACCGGCCGTCTACCTGTCCAAACCGGCGTACGACAGAGCGAAACTCGCATCGATGATGGGAAAATCCGTCTGGATATTGCCGTTGGCAGTTGCAAGGCCGAAGACCGGCCAATTCCACGCCGACGCGGCGCGTATGCCCCACGAAACCACCTTGCCTCCGTCGCAGAAGAGCACGTGGCCGACGCGTCCGCGCGGAGATTCGGCCACACCGATTCCCCTGCCCGCGGCGTGCGGCGATCCTGCGTCCACGGAGGACGACGCGCCGAGCAAGGGCAGCAGTTTCGTCACGATGTCCAGAGAGACACCCCATTCGCGCACGCGCACCCGAAAGCGGGACAGGGCGTCGCCAAACGCGTCCTCCGCCGTCATACAGGCATGCCCGGTCGACTCGTAGAGGTGGCTCAGGCAATCCGACCGCACATCCACGGCCAGGCCGCATGCCCTGGCGACCGGTCCGACAGTCCCGTAACCCTTTGCCCACTCCTCCTCCACGATGCCGGTCGGCCGAAGTCGATCGACAAATGTCGGCGTGTTCTGCAACAACTCGAGGAAATGGCGCACCCGCCGATCAATGGCTGGAAGTTCCGCTGCCAGTCGCGCCGCCCCGGCCGCCCAGTCGACCGACGCAGATCGTCCAAGTGCGACCGCTCCGCGCAGATAGCGCGAACCGGTCACCTGCGCGTTCAGCCGCAGCAGTTCTTCCTTGGCGCGCGCGAGTTGCGCCTGCGCCACCGTCATTCCGGTCGCGGAGGCGAGTTGGGAAAAGTCGTGAACGTGATTGTACAGACGCTCCATTTCGCCGAACAGCACGCGCTCCATCTCAATTTCCCGCGATGAACCGCACCCGAGCGCCTGCTCTGCGGCGCGGCAAAAGGCGGTCGCGTGCGCCACCGTCGACGTGCCCGATATCCGTTCCGCCAGAAGCAGCGCGTCTTCGGGGCTCATTCCCCGCGCAAGACTTTCGATGTCGCGGTGCTTGTAGAAGAGTTGCGGCTGCATGTGCATGATCTGTTCGCCCAGCGTGTCAAACAGAAAGAAGCCCGACTCACTGACATCCGCGCGCACGGGACCCAGCGGGAGGTGGAACGTGCCTGCACCGCGCGCCACAGGGTCAGGAAGGCACTCTTCAGGGTGCATGATGGGCCGCAGGTCAGGGTGCCCGACGGGAGTGCATCCGGTCTTCTCCCACATCTCCCGTTCCGTCCACAGCACTCCTTTAAAGTGCGCCGCCAGCGACGGAAAGCCGGACTGCCCTGCCTCGCAGCGGCCGAAGCGCCAAAGGACCTCGCGCTGCGAATGATCACAGGTGACGGCCAGCAGCTCCCGGCTGCGCCCGTCGCCGCGTTCGGCAGGAGCGTCGCGGTCGCCCGTCGCGCCCCTGTCGCGCTTCCCGGCGGCTTCGCGGTCGGCGCGATCGTCAAGGTCGTCGCCCGGCGCGAAGCCATAGTACAGAAGCTCCGTTCGCCCGCTCACAAGCCCCTGTGCAACGTCAGCGACCATATCCTCCACGCCGTCCCGGCGCGCATCCATCCGCCATCCCTGCCACGGGAGCGTCGGCGCGAGCCTCGCTGGCGCCACCCAGTCCACCGTCTCCATCCCATCGCACCTCCTTCCGAGTTGCGCCCCCACGGTCATGTTGCCAGGCGGCCTCGGCGCCGGGCCATGTCGCCGCTCGCCCATGATGTCGCCCCAGATCAGTTTCGCCGTACCGCCGTACCGCCCTGCCGCCGCGCAGCGTCGACTGCCCGTTACCCCAGCGACAGCAGGTGCAACGCCGAGATCCCGAACGGCAGCAGCATGCCAAAGGCGAGCACCAGCGCGATGTGAACGCCAAACGGCGCCGCAGACGCCCAGGACTTGCCGTACCGTTCGCGAAACCGGTCCAGGTGTTGGGAACCCTCGCCGTACCCGATCTGCATCGCATACCGCAGGAAGCTTGCAAACAGGATGATCAGCAAAAGGAGCACAAGGACGCCGAGCAGCGGTACGGCCGAGTGGAACAGTGCGTACACGATGATCAATTCACTGATGAACAGTCCGAACGGCGGCGCCCCGGCAATCGCCAGCATGGCGAGCATCAGCGTCCCCCCGGCCCACGGCCAGACGCGGGCGACGCCCCGCAGCCCCTTCATGTCCGTTGTCCCCGTCGCGTGCAGCAGTTCACCCGACTGATAAAAGAGCATGGACTTGATGAGCGAGTGATTGATCATCTGAAGGAATCCGCCGAGCGCGCCGATCGGTCCGAGCGAAAAACCGATTGCGATCATTCCCATGTTTTCGGAACTGGAATAAGCGAAAAGGCGTTTGTAGTCATGCTGGGAAATCATCATGAGCACGGCCACAAGCACGGTCGCCACGCCCAGGACAAGCAGGGCGGCGTGGGCGAACCAGTAGATCCCGCCGGCGTCCGCGACGGACATGAAGCGCAGGACGCCGTAGAACGCACAGTTGAGTTTGATGCCGCTCAGCATGCCGCTGACCGGAGACGGAGCCTGGCTGTGCGCGTCCGGCAACCAGAAGTGAAACGGGGTCAGCCCCGTCTTCGCGCCGTAGCCCACCAGGCCCAGCACAAAGGCCAGTTGGAGTGCCTTGTGCGAGATCTGCGGCGCAACCTGCTGCAACTCCGTCCAGGTCGACGCGACTGCCTGATGCGGCTGCGCAAACAGCAGGACGAGCGTTCCGAACAGCGCGCAGAGGCCGCCGAACTCCATGATGATGAGATACTTCCACGACGCCTCGATCGTCCCTTTGGTGCGATGGAAGTCGACCAGCAACACGGACGCCAAGGCCGTGGCTTCGATAAACACCCAGGTCAACACGGCATTTTCGAACAGGGGCACCCCTGTCAGCGTGAAATAGAAGACCAGGACCAAGAGAAAATACGTGCGCGTACGACCTTTGTCCGCAGGATGGCGAAACTCCGCCGTTTTCATATAGTGCGTTGAATACAGGGTTGCGGTGAAACCGACAAACAGGGTGATGCACGTGATGAACAGTCCCAGCCCGGTGAGTTGCAAAACCCCCATGAACGACCCCGGACCCCGGCCATAGAGGCCGACAAGACGCCCCAACACAAGCAGAAGATTCGCGGCGGTGACGGATACGGCCGTCCACTGTGCGCACAGAGCGGGAAAGATCATCAATCCGAGAATGCCGATCAACGGGATGATCAGAAGCAACGGCATCCAGAACATGGCCTCACCCCCTCAGTTCGCTGAAGTCGTCCAGGTGTTCGCTTCCGTACGACCGCAGGCGCAGACGCAGGAAGGCCAGCAGCCCGGCGGCGACGGCGACGTCGATAAATATCGCGTAGTCGCCAGCCAGGGGAATGCGAAGCAGCGTCAGCCCCGCCAGCAGGTCCACCCCGTTGTCCGCGGTCAACACGCCCATGAGTTGCAGCGCCGCTTCATGACGCGTGAAGATAGTGGCGAGGCCGACGAGCAGAGTTGCCAGCGCAATCCCCAAAAGCGGCCCGTCCGTTCCGCCGATCACCGCGCCGGCGCCCACCCCGAAGGCGGCAAGCACGAGGCACAGCCCGATGACATACGACGGATTGAACAGCGTCTGGCGCGCCGGCCCCGACGTGTCCACAGGAGCAAAGCTTCTGCCGATCAGGCGCGGTATGATCAGAATGCGGATGACGACCAGTCCGATCAGGGCGAGCCAGAGCGACACGTCGGCAGAGCGAATCGCAGCTGTCAGGTACACCAGGGCCACAAGACTCGTCTGCAACCGGTACCCGCGCAAGGCGACGCGCAGTTCGTGCGTGACGGCGATGTAAACCGCCAAGAGTGCGGTGAGAAGATAAATCCACGTCAACAGGTTCATAACCCCGCCTCCTGCTCGTTTGATCAACCCGCAACACTACAGATGGACCAGATGCGCCACAATGGCCAGCGTCGCGCACAGCGCGCCTCCCGCCATGAATTCGGCGATGCGGAGCAACCGCAACTTGCCGAACGACGACTCGATCCATACCACGACGCCGTCGAGTATCAGGAGCTTGACGAACAGCGCGCCGACCGCGACCGTCACCGACAGCGGCGCCGCATCCGGCGACAGGCCAAACGGCGACGTGATCACGTTCAGCAGTATGACGCCGAGAACGACATACTTCATGCTCCCTCCCCACTCGATCAGCGCGAGATAGGCGCCGGAATAGTCGTACGTGCGGTTGTGGTCGATCATCGAGAATTCACGGTGAGAAGACGGATTGTCCACCGGAATGCGGCCCGTCTCGGCCAGGAAGACCGAAAAGAACGCGGCGATCAGGAGCAGGTGCACCGGCGACCAGCCGAGCGACCACAGTGCTTGGGTGACCACGTACGGCAGCGTCGAATGCGCGACAAAACTGACCGCAAACAACACCAGGATCAGGACGGGTTCCACGGTCATGGAGATGAACCGCGCCCGCGTGCCTCCGACTCCCGCGTAGGGGCTCGCCCCAGCCAGCGAGCCCGCGAGCAGGAAGTAGGCGCCGAGGCCGAGGATGAATCCGGCCGACAGCATATCTCCCGCAAACGCCATGAACAGCGGCTTCGACGTGAGAACCGGAATCAGCAGCGTGACGACCAGCGGCGCCGCAAAATACACGTACGGAGCGAAGTGATACAGCACGCCCGCGTCGTGCGGAACGACATTCTCCTTGTTGAACTGCTTTCTCAGGTCCCTGTACACCTGCCACACGCTCGGCCCGCGCTTGCCCTGGACGAACTCCTTCATGCGGTCGAGAATGCCCTTGATCAGCGGGGACGCCAACCAGACAAAGAGAACCTGCATGACCTGCACCGCGATGGTCTGCGTCAGCGACACGCCGATCCCCTCCTGTTATTCGAACATGGCCGTCATCGTCAGGTGCACTCCCTTTTTTGTTGGCCGGTTACATTATAGCCGCGGAGAACCCGAGATTTTGTGGATGGCCCGAATCCACGCGTCTCTCTCCGGCCCTGGCGGTTCATCTGCGAAGCGGTAGTCGCTCTTGCGCATGATTGCTGTCAGTTCAGCGATGAGACGGTCCATGATCGCTGATTCCAGCTGCTCCAGTTGGACCATTTGCCGCTCGATCGGGCGGCGGTGGACGATTCCCGCAGCCGTGGCCAGGTGCGGCGCACAAAGCCCTGATGACCGACGATACGCCGCCGCCAACGCGCCATCGTCGATGTGGCTGACCAGAAACTCTAGACAATCAGAGCAATAAAAATAGCTCCCATTGATCTGCCTCTTGGTGAGGGGCGCATCAACAGGAGCTATCATCCCGAAATGGGCTAAAGCGAGCTCCATCGCTTTCCAACCGATACGACGACTGTACCCCATCTTGCCCACAGAAGTCAAGCGCTTGCAGCGACCCGCGGCGCTGACGGTAAGACCGCCTTCCCGCTCTCGACGGAGTCACGCGCGGATCAGGCTCTGCCACAGATAGTACGTGGCATAGCTGCGCCACGGCGCCCACGGTTCCGCCAGCCGTCTCACCTCGTCCTCTCCCGGCCGCCTGTCCATTCCGTACAGCCGCCGCACCGCGTTTTGTACGCCGATGTCCGCTGCGGGCAGCACGTCCGGGCGACCCATGCCAAAGAGAAGAAAGCACTCCACCGTCCAACGGCCGATCCCGCGAAGAGACGTGAGCCTTTCGCCAATCTCGCCATCCGTCATCCGCCACAGTGCATCCAGGTCGACCCTTCCGTCCACCACGGAGCGGGCGAAATCGACGACGTACTCCGCCTTTCGCCGGCTGAACGAACACCTCTGCAATTCATCGTACGACCAGCGTGCAACCTGTTCGGCCGATGGGAAGACAGGCAACAAGACGCCGTTCCACTCGACCGTTTCGCCGCCCAGGTCCACCAGCCGCTCGGTCAGGGCCGCGGCAAACCGCACATTGAGCTGCTGCCCGATGATGACCTTGACCATGGATTCAAACGGGTCCGCGTCCAATATGGGACGCAGTCCACGGAACCGTTCCATCGCATCCTCCCACTCCGGGGTAGCCGACATGAGTTCATGGAACTGATCCAGTCGGATCCCGGTGGAAAACATCCGGCGGACAGTCGCCCGAACCGCTGCCCCTTCATCCTCTGACAGATGATCCGGGTACGCCAGGCGCAAATCCGGTTGATCGACCGCACCCGCGTCTGTGACCGTGACGGGCACGATTCTCGTCGGCAAGCGCAGGGCCCTGGAATAGGAGGCTGTCTCCGGGTCGATCGCGACCGCCTTTGAGATCCGTGACAGCGGCCGCCGCAACATCTGCGGAAAATCATAGGGCGCCGTGGGCGTCAACCGTTCCATCACACCACCTCCGGGGCGTCCGGTCCGCCCTCTTGTTTCCCGCGCCGCGTCGGTCAACTCCGCAGCGGTCACCGAGAGAAACGTAGCCTTCACGAAGTCGTCGGCCCCCCAACCCGGCAAAACACCTCATCGGCTGGAACCGCCCGCACTTCACCCTGCTCGAAAGCCCGCAGGCGATCTTCAGCTTCGGTTCCCCATTCGGCGTCGAGGACCACACGCGACGGAAAATCAAAGCTCGCCAGCAACTCCTCCACGAGTTCTACCCGCTCCATGGGGACAAGGTCATGGCCTGACCAAGAATGCGACGGCTCTCGTTGGTCATTACATCCCTCCTGACACTCAGAGTGTGTCTTCATTGTACGCGCGCGCCCTGTTCACGCTTAGCCACCGTCCCGCGGTCCAACCTAGCGCCGAGGCGTCGCTTCCTATCGTACCCGATCGTGGTGAACGAAGCACCACCTGCGACCATGAAAGCCTCTGGCGCCGCGATCGCACAGGTCCACCCGCAGTTCCTGTATACCATGCCTTTCCTCCGTCCGGCTTGCGGATTCTTGCTGTCCTATTCGCAAAGGCTCACCCCGGTGTCCGGCGATGGTATAGTGGGGACAGGAGGCGAGGGATGTGGACGAACGGCTCTGGCGGGCGATCCTGAACTGCGAAACCACATTTGATGGACAATACGTCTACGGCGTGGTCACGACCGGGATCTTCTGTCGGCCGTCCTGCCGGTCCCGCGCGCCCAAGCCGGACAACGTCCGCATCTTCCGGAGCGGCGGCGAGGCGCGCGACGCCGGGTTTAGGGCGTGCAAGCGCTGCCGACCTGACGGACGCCCGTGCGGACCCGACGAAGCACTCGTCCAGGGAGCGATGACGATCCTCGATGAACGCTATGCCGACCCGCTCACGCTCGATGCGCTCGCGATGGAACTCGCCGTCAGCCCCGGCCACCTGCACCGGGTTTTCAAACGCGTCACGGGCGTCACGCCGGCCGATCATGTGCGCGCCAGGCGGATACAGGCGGCAAAAGAAGCGTTGCGGTCCGGTCTGCGGCCAACGGCCACGGACATCGCCCTGGCCGTCGGATTCCGGAGTCTGTCGTATTTCTCAACCGTGTTCAAACAGGCGACCGGGTGCAGTCCGTCCGCTTACCGGGCCGTCCATGCGAATTACGACATGGGAAGGGAGGTCGCAACGTGAAACACGCGTCGACGGCCGTTTATTGGGACACTCTTCAGTACCGCGCCTGGACATTCCACCTGGCTGCCACGGACCAGGGCCTGTGTCAAATCACCCTTCCGGACGAGTCGTATGACGCGATGCGGCAGTGGGTGGAGAAGCACGTGCCCGGCGCCATTCTCCTTCACGAGACAAATATCATGGAACCCTATCGGAACCAGCTTGCCGAATACCTATCCGGGCGGCGCAAGGTGTTCACCCTGCCGCTTGATTTCCGGGGAACGCCCTTTCAGGTGATGGTGTGGCGGGCACTGCTGGAGATCCCGTTTGGGACCACCCGCAGCTACTCGCAGATCGCCTTGGCAGTCGGGCGACCCAAGAGCGTGCGGGCAGTGGGCGCCGCCAACGGGGCCAATCCGCTGCCGATCGTCGCTGCCTGCCACCGGGTCATCGGCAAGGACGGCACGCTCACCGGGTATGGAGGCGGATTGGCCATGAAGGCAGAACTGCTGCGTCTCGAAGGTCTCGGCTGGTAGAACGTTGCCTCCGGCGCCCATCCGCGATCCTTCGTGCCGTACGGGATCCTCATATTAGGGCGCCGCGTCCGGTTGCACAACGCGGTCACATGCCCTAAAATCGACCTCCCCACCTGCGCTGACCACCGCCGTTCCCGGGAGCCAGTCCCGCAGCGGTCGCCCGTTCACCGCGGAACAGTCCGCGACCACCACATCGGGCCGGTGCAAGAGAACAAGCGCGAGGGAGAGACAACGGATCGCCTGTGGCGTCCATTCCTCCGCGACGACCACGAGCGCCGGGGTCACACGATCCAGTCCCACCTGCTCCAGTGCCTGGCGCACCTCACGGTCCGACAACTCACGTCCTGCCGCCGTGGACAGCAGTTCACTCAGGGTCAATCGGGGCACTGGAGTGTCGCCCGCCACCATTCCCACGTCCGCCCTGCGCCCGATCTCACCGCGCAGAGCCGGGGCAATGCCCGCCAGCACCTCGCGCATCTCTGTCGCCGCGCCCGGATCGTTGACGCCATACACGGCTCCGGCGGACTGCTGCCAGGTGAACGGTCCGGCGGCGGACGCCAACTCCAGATTGGTCACCGTGACCGCCGCGCCCTCCGGCACGCCCGCCGCCGTATCGGTGGGCGCGCGGTCGTCCAGGTCGTCCAGCAGCGTGAAGACGCGGTCCGCATTGGATTGCATCGTGCGCATCACCAGATAGACGCCGAACGCGCCCCCAAACCCCTCCACCTTGCCCGCGTACACCAGCAGGGCGACCACCGTGCCGAGCAGCATCTGCCCGTGCATGATCATCCAGCCGCCAGCGAGCCACGTGAGCGAGGTGACGAGCAGCCCGTGCCAATTGAACACCGTGGTGAACCAGCCGTGCGCGACGGTCGAGGTGAAACCGAGATCCGCCAATTCGTCGTTGCTCTTTGCAAATTCCTGCTCCAACCGCTCGCGCACAGACTCGTCCGCGCAAGCCGCGATACGGTCCGGCTCCAGTTCGCGCAGGAGAAAGCCGTTGAGTTCCTCCACCACTTCGAACGTCCGGCGATTGATCGCATAGAACAACCGGGCGCCATACCCGAGCAGCGGCACAAACAGCAGCGTCACGAGCACCGTCAGCAGGCCGAGGCGCCAGTTGAGCACCCCCATCAGCACGAACGCCGGGATGACCGGAAGAAACATCCATACCAGGTCCGACAGTTCACCGAACGCCGAGTACAGGGCATTGATGTCGTTGACCACCCGCGACATCAGGCCCGCTGTCGGCACGCCCCGATAACTCGCGGGCATCGTCTTGCGCAACTTGTCGTAGGCGATCGTGCGCAACCTCTGCAACGACCGGTGTGAGACAAATTCGTGCCCGGAGGAGCCCGCCACGATGGTGAACAGACGGCCGAAAGAATACAGGCCGATGATCAGCACGGAGAAGCCGAGAAGCGCGACATTGTGCTGTGGAATGGCGGTGTTGATGATCGCCTTTTGCGCCAGCGGAACGAGGGATGAAAGCACTACCCCCGTCAACAGCGTGTCGCCGATGCCCAGGAGCCAGTACGGCCAGTACGGCAGCGTCAGTTTCACCAAGCGCCACAACGAACTGCCCCGGACACTGGGCATCGGGGCGCGGCTGTCCACGCCATGCGCCCGGAGCCAGTTCCAGGGAGACAGTCGGCGGCGCGCCGCCTGGCGACGGCGCAAAAACGCCAGGCGAACGCCCTCGGCCGATGGCCACATGGCAAAGATCCGGTCGAGCACACTGCGCAGATGCGGGAAGTTCACGAAAGCCCCCATGAACTTGCCCAGGGTGTACGTGTGCTTGGTGAGCAGCACGGCAAACGCGATGAGCGTCCCCATGCTCATGGTCCCGTGCATCACCTGCAAGCCCCCGTAAAACCAGATGAACACGGTCGTCAGCGCGATTGGAAGGGTGTAGGCCCTGTCATGGAACGTTCTGATCACCCGCGCTGCAATGCTCGTCTCCGTCAGCGCGGCGTTGGCGCGGTCAAATTCCGAATGCTGGCGCCGCTGCTGTCCCATCATCCGCGCAAATGCGGATCCGACAAATCCCACCGAACGCACCAGCACGGCATTCACGTCGGCTATGCTCTCGTATTCCCTGCGACCCATGGTGTACTGCACGCGCGCCACAAGAAATGTGAGGAGAAAGAGCGGCGGAACCGAGATCAGATAGACCAGTGCCAAGTGCCAGTCCAGCACAAACATGGCCACCAGCATGACGAGCATCGCCCAGGCGTTGCTGATGAACGCGAGCGTCGTGTCAAGAAATCCCACCACTCCGCTCATCGCCTTCTGACTCGACGCCACAGCCGCAAATCCGGTGCCGACGATGCCAATATCGTTGATCACGCGCGTCGAGGTGCGCTCCGCCCCGCGCTCCGCCGCCTCGTCGGGTGACTGGCGCAGCAGGCGCGAGAACAGGTCGGCGCGCAGATCCTGCACGATCCCGGCAGTCATCTTCCCATGCACATACGTGGCGGCCGCACCGACCAGGGAACCGAGAAACAAGACCAGCGCCAGATCAAGCACCGAGTGCAGAAGCAAGGAGACGCGCCCGCTTGGAAGATCTTGATTGATAATGTCTTTCAGAATGAACGCGGGCAGCGTGCCGAGCACGATCCCCACAAACGTCAGCACGAAGGTCAGCACGATCAGCGGCCAGAAGGGCACCAAGTAGCTCAGCATCCGCTGCACTGAACTGCCCGGCACCCCTTCCTTGGGCCGTCCGCTCAAATCCCAGTCCAGCCGCCGCCAGATGGCAAAATCATTCCACGCCTTGGCAACCCACGACCGCCTATCACCGTTCATGCGGAACCACCTCCGCCAGCCTTGCCCGCGGCGCCACCGCCTGTGCCGCCGCTCTTCATCGCCTTCTCAAACGGCTTCGCCGCTTTTTGCATGTCCGCAATCGCCTGTGCGCGCAAAGCCGGTTTGTCCAGCGCCTGACTGGCCAATGTCAGAGCCGCGCGCGCCTTTTGCGCTGGCGCCGAAGCTCCCGCCTTCTTCATCGTGGAAAGGTCCTTCCTAATCGCGCCCTCCGCCTTGCTCGCCGGAACACCGCCTGTCGCGACGCCCGCCAGTTCACTTGTGGCATTGAACAGAGCGGTCACCACGGGAACGGCCGGACCGGACAACAGGCTTGCCTGCGCGCCGGCCACGGGAGGCGCGGTGATCACGAGCCTGCGCATCGCCCACCCCCCGATGACGATATAGACGACCAGTGCGGCCAAAACCAACGCTCGAAACGATCTGCTTCTCTTCCTTTCGGTTTCCGGTCGATCGGTTGACAGCAGCGATGCACGAGAATGGGCCACTACCTCTTCACTCCATTTCTTCGCGTATTCCCTCCAGCGCCGCACAACGGCGTGTTCACGGACGGCAGTAAGCAGATCCCCCGTCGCAAGTCGCTCAGTTGACCGGCAACAGGTGTGTCAGCACCACGGCGTTTGACGGCGAGGTGGCCGGCCCGCCGCGCGCGTAAGGATTGCTGGCGTTCGGCCATCCAACGAAGTTCCTCGTGCTGTACTCATACCAGTTCGGCGTCTCCACGAGCGGAATGGACGGCAGATCGCTCGCGACGATCCCCTCGAGGCTGTTCATCACGCGATGTTGCACCGACGGAAGACTCGTGTGCAAATAGTCGTTTAGCAGGCGGGTCGTCGTCGGGTTGTTCCAGTTCTCCGAGTTCGACGGAAGGTTCGGATACATCATTGAGTAGTACGCGTAAAACGGCGTCGGTCCGTTGTCTGTCCAGGACAGGGTCAATTGATACTGGTGGGCCTTGAACAGGTTGTTGGTATACAGACTTTTCGATTCACTCTGCACCGTCACCTGAATGCCGACACTGCGCAGTTCAGATGAGATAATCCCGGCCATCGCCACCCACTCCGAGTACGTGGAGACCACCTGCAGGATGAATGACAGCGGTTTCCCGGAAGGCGAAACGAAGATGCCGCTGCTGTCTTTCTTGAAGCCAGCCTTCTCAAGAATGGAGACGGCTTTTGCCGGATTGTACTGCAGCGCCCCCTGGTACTGTTTGGCGAGTGCGGGCGACAACCAACCCTTGGTGGTGCGGCTGAGCATGTCAAACGCATTGGCGATCGGCGCATATTGATAGTCCGCGGCATTGACCTTCTGGCGGTTGATCGCCAGGCTCATCGCCTCACGGACGGGCAGCATGGACAGGAGGGGGTCCTTGAAATTGGTGTAGAGCATCAGGGTCGATCCGCCGGCGAAGTAGTAGTGGTTCGTCTTGGGACTGGCGTTGACGTACACTCGGCGAATATTGGGGATGAAAATTTCGGCCCAGTCGATCTTACCCTGCACCAGCCCGCCGGCGATGCTCGTGTTGCTTGTGTAGGCCGGGAACTGGATCTCGTGGACCGCGAGCTTGCCGCCCCAATAGTGTGGATTGGCGACAAATGTGTATTCTTCGGGATTGAACGAGTTGAACAGGTACGGTCCGGTGCCGATCGGACGCAGGTTCAGCGTCGTCGCCGGATTGGTCACCTTGGCCCACACGTGCTCGGGAATGATCGGCGTTCGAAGGACGTACCACTGGAACGGAACGTCCACCTGTTTGAACTGAAACTGCACCGTGTACTGGCCTGCGGCCTTCACGCCGGAGAGATAGTCCCAGACGCCGCCGGTATCCAATTGGGGGAAACGCTTGCGAATGGTAAACGAGAAGACGACGTCTTTTGTTGTAAACAACTGGCCATCCGACCAGTGGACGCCATGGCGCAGGTGAACCGTCAGCGTCGTGTTGTGATTGGACCATGCGAACGACGTGCCGAGGATGGGCGTCACCTTGGCAGAGTGAGTATGGAAATAGAACAGCGGCTGGTAGACCAGTCCCATGGTGCCGACGAGAGCCTTGCCGAACGGGTTGAAGTTCTCCTGGAAGGTGCCCGAGGGACCCGGCACGACCACGAGCGGCGCCGATGAAGCAGACGTTTGTGCGAATGCCGGGGCAAGACCCATGGAAGCGGTCGTCAGGACGGCGGTCGTCAGTGCGGACAGAGCGACCCTGCGCGGTTTGTGCAGCACGATCATTCCCCCTTGCAGAGATGAATGCAAACGCTTCCATTTCGCCCGAGTCGCCCGAACCGATGGTGGCGATGGGCGAGACGCACCCGAAAATGTTTCAAACGTTTGAATTCTCTAATTTATAAATTACATATTACTATCCGCCGTCATGCATGTCAATCAGGAAAATCCGAGATTTCGACTGCCTTTGAAGCTCCGGGTACCCTGTGCGTCACTGCTCGGTAGCCACCCAGACCTGCGAGGCCTGCGAGGCCGACAAGAACATGGCTGGGCCCGGCAGCTTTCACTTGCAGAGCGAAGGTATGCGGATACAGGGCGCCATCTCACCGGACCACGGTCAACGGACTGAGCGCCGTCAACATCGTAGAGACCGATTGGATGGACGGCTTGCGCTGAACTCAGGCGGGCTCAGACAGAGAGGCAATTGGGTCCCTACCCCAGTCGGACTTTCACCGACTGGTTGTTCCTAGTGTCCTAGCGTCGCTAGGCACACAGCACAGTTATTGCGCTTATGCTACCTAACTATTTCCATACAGGATGCGTTTTTTGATGCTATTCCGTGCACAGCGCCAAAAAGCAGTGCTAATCACACTAATATTTACCTCAAATAGTATCATGGCGCCAAATTCAGTGCTCACCATCGCCGGGGCCACAACAACAGACCCGTGAGCGGCGTCCCAAGCTGCGGTCCTTAACACCAGCGCAGTTTTACCTTTTCTGATTATTGGGCTTCGGGGCAGTGCGCACGGCGCTCGCACAGGTCTATTCGGGGAAGTTTGCGCGGCAATCCGGAGCGCGGAAGGCGCGACCGATTGCCTGCCGCCGCCGTCGAGAAAAAAGGTCTGGGAGACCTCAGCCGCTCTGCAGACAATTGAGGGGTGAACAGGTTGGGGCAGGTATCAGGTTTGGGACAAATGATCGTAAACGGCATTTCAGTAAAATGTTCACATGACAGCGCGAACAACATCCTGGAGGATCTCCCGTCGGAATTGGCCGGCCGGACAGTTCGGGAGGCGCCGCACACCATCAGGAAAATTGTAAATAACATTATTTATTGGCAGTATTTCTCGCTGGATCTCGTCAATGGGAAGCATCGGCAGTCTCCGGAGCATGCGGCGGATTCCTGGCCTGGAGATGCGCATCCGGCAAACGAGAATGAGTGGACAGAGGCCGTCAGGACATTTCTTGCGGGCCTGCTGATGGGGCATAACAGTTGTCACCTCGGCCAGATTGTTTTGCTGCGACGGCTGCTCGGCTCCTGGCCGCCGCCCTCGGGCGGAGATACGTGGTGAGCACCGCCCTGAAACGCGGTGTCCGATAGGCGGTCCGCTCGCCCGGATTCAGGGCGCGGTTCGCCTCGCGGAACACCCTGTCCCGGTCCGTCGCAAAGCTGATCGCAAAGTTGCCGATGACCACGTCAACCAGGTGCCGGGAAGAGGAATCGCGGCGATGGCCCTTGGAACAATTCGACATTTCGACGCCTGTGGTCCTCTTGATATCCTGTTCCTCGATGATCCCCGGGCCTTGACAATATCTGCTGCCATTCGCGGCCGTACGTGTTCTATTCGGCGTAGGGCACCGTTCCATTGTCGTCGGTCACGTAGCCCCACTGCCGGATGTACTGCTCGCCCGGCAGGAATTCATCCCCTTGCGCCCGCAACTGATCCCACAGCAAGGCGTCCAGCCGTCCGCGCAGGGCGCCCGCACCCGGCTCCCGGCAGAGATTGCGCAGTTGGTACGGGTCTTCCCAATTGTCATAGAGCAACCAGGGTCCGGCAAGATCGCGCACGTACGTGTAACGTTCCGTCCGCACGCCCCGATACTCCCTGCCGCCTTTTTCCCTTGCGAATTCACCAAACGGGTGAATGCACTCGATCAGGGCCGCCTCGACGCCAGGCGGTTCTTCTCCCCGCAGGAGAGGAGCAAAATCGATGCCCTCCACGGTGCCGGGAACCGGAATGCGGCACAGTCCCAGGAGCGTCGGCATGATGTCGGGGCTGCCAAACGGCGTCGCCAACTCGCGCGGCGCATCCCCGAACTGCCTGGGGTAGCGCAGCAAGAAGGGAACCAGAATGGACTCGTCCCACGGACGTTGCTTGCGTGCCTCCCCCTGCGATCCCAGCATGTCGCCGTGGTCGGACGTGTAAACGAAGATCGTGTCTTCCTCCATTCCCTCTTCGACAATGGTGTTCCAGAGATCGCCAAGGCACTCGTCCAGCGCTGAAATATGCGCATAGTATCCAGCCAGATCCCGGGCTGCGGCGTCCCGCTTCTCCGCAGGCACATTCGGCCGCAGGGAAAGACGGTCCGCATCGTACATGGCGCGGAAGCGGGGCGGCGCCGTACCGTACGGATTATGCGGCGGTCCCCAGGAAACGACGAGGAAAAACGGGTTGTCGCGATCGCGCCGTCCGCGGATGTACTCCTGCGCGCAGCGCGTCTGCTCCAGCGCATCGTACCCGTCCCACAGGCGTTTGCGTTCATCGTCGGCGTAATAGTGGGAGTTGTTGTAGTCGTGCGTGCACTCCAGCACGCGCCAGAAATCAAATCCCTGACGGTCTTCGCGCGGTATGAAGCTGCTCCTGCCGCGTCCGTTGACGTGCCACTTGCCGACGTACGCCGTATCGTATCCGGCCGCGTTGAAGGCGTCCGCGATGGAAACGGCGCCGTGACCCAGGTGCACATCATTGACGAACACCCCGTGCGTCAACGGGTACCGCCCCGTCAGAAGCGACGCGCGGTACGGCGAGCAGCAGGGAATGTTTGATACGGCCGTCGTGAAGTGGACGCCAGAGGCTCTCAAGCGGTCCATGTTTGGCGTTCGCACGTCCGGATTCCCGGCGTACCCCGCCGCGTCCGCCCGGTGCTGGTCGCTGAACACAAACACGACACTTGGCGCCTTCGCCATCGCTGTCCCTCCCGTCATCCCGCCCTGTGGGCGGGAATCCATGTTCCAACCTATAAGAGCGCGTCCGGTCCAGTCAAATACGACAGCGTTTCCGCGGTGAGCGTCAGGTCCGCCGCGCGCAATCCGTCCCGCAGTTGCCGCGGATCTTTCGCTCCGATGATCGGAATGACGGGAAATGGCTGCGACATGAGAAATGCAAGCGCCACACTGCCGACGGTCGTGCCCCATTCCCTCGCAATGTTTTGCGCCCGCTCTGAACGCGCCTCATTTTCCGCGCTGCCATAGAGCCGTCGCCGGTTTTCGTCCAAACCGTCCAGTCCGGACCGCTCTGTCTTGGCGAAAAACCCGCCCGCCTGCGCCGAATACGGGATCGCCGCCATGCCCGTGGAGCGGTGAAACGCCGCACCCTCCTCGTCCATGATGGCCATGGTGGCGTCAGGCAGGCACTCTCTGACAGGGCGCGCCAGACTCCACATGGGCTGATTGGCGATAAACCCTCTCAGTCCATGCGCCCGCGCGTACTCGCTGGCCTGACGGATGCGTGAGACGGTCCAGTTGGAACAGCCGTAATAGCGAATGCAGCCCCTGCCGACCCGCGCCTCGAGCGTCTCGAGCATATCGCCCACCGGTCGCCCGGGATCATCCCGGTGAAGCCAGTAGATATCGATGCAATCAGTCTGCAGGTGAGACAGGCTCGCCTCGAGATCGGAGATGATTTCCTGTGGACTGAGTCGCGGCACGTCCATCCGGTTCAGCAGCGGATGCCCGCCCTTTGTTCCCACGATCACATCCTCGCGTACGCCCCGCGTACGCATCCAGCGGCCGATGATCTTCTCGCTGACGCTGCGTTCCGTCGCCGCCCAGTCGCCATAGACAAGCGCTGTATCAAGAAAGTTGCCTCCGGCCGCGAAAAACGCGTCCAACAGGACGAACGCATCCTCTTCTGTGACCTCGGTACCGAAGGGGCCGCCGCCCAGGCAAACCGCGGACGGCTGCAAATCGCATCCCGGAATGTCGATAACCCGCATCCCCCTCACTCGGCCGGACGGACGTATCCCTCCATCATCATGAGCAGCAGCGCCCCCGACGGATTGGAACCCGCCGCATCCCACAGTGTCTTGTTGCTGAGCGGCGGCCAGTCCGTATAGTGCGCGGAACTCCAGTAGGTCTCGGACGACTTCGTGCTGTACGCCAGAAACGGAACATATTGATTGACAAGTTTGGCATAGTCGAGCACCAGTTGGCGCACCTTGGCGGGATCGGACACATACCCCGCAGCCGTGAGCGACTCCGCCAGGTTGGTGTACCCGATGCCCGGAATGTTCACCTTCGGACCAAATCCCATGCCCACGGTCGCTCCGGTCGGGCTCGACGCAGCCGCATTCGGCACCCCGTAGTTTTGTGCGACCAAGCTGGATTCCAGGGACGGGATCGGGAAGGCGTTGAAGAAGCCGGTCCAGTTCCAGGCCATCTGGAAGTTGCCCTGCAGCAGCTGCGACCAGTAGCCCGGCTGCTCGACCGCGGACGCGACTGTCTTGATGCCAAACGCGTTCAATTGCGACGCCAGGTTACTTCCGGCCAGTTGCGGACCCGTCCAGCCCGCCGGGGTGATGACCGAAATGGTGAACGGTTTTCCTTTCGGCGTGTACCACGTCCCGTTGCGGTTCGTAAAGTGCAGGGAGAGCAGAATCTGCTTTGCCTTGGCGGCGTTCTGCGCATAGTCGTTGAAGCCCAGCTTCTGCATCTGCGCGGGCGTCGACCCGAGGTAGATCGTGCGCAGCCCGTGCGGAAGCCCCGTCGGATAGGTGTTCACGATGTCTTTCATGAAGCCGTTGTTCGCGAAGGTCAGCGAGCGGCGGTCGATCAGATACGCCAACGCCTGTCTGACTTTCACGAGACTAAGCGGATAGGATTGGTTGTTGAAGTAGAATGCCTCGCCCGCGGTGGTGGGAATCGCGCTGTAGTGGTGGTTTGCCGTCGCTTTCCAGCGGTTGACGATGCCGCCGGTCAGCCCCGGCCACCCGTAGTCCATTTTCCCGGCGAACATCTGCGTTGTCGCCGCGTTGTTGCTGGCGTCGTTCCACGCGATGATCTGTGGCACGTGAATCTTGCTGGCGCCAAAGTATCCCGGCCACCGCACGAGGTTGATCTGTTCTGTCGTGATTCCCTGCAGCTTGAACGGCCCGTCCCCCACGAGGGTCGACGGATTGAACGCCATCAACGTCTGCCCCGCCTGGATCATGAAGTTGTGCGCCGAGGAGTTCGCATTGCTCGGCGCCGCGCCCGCTTTGGTCGGGAGCGTCCTGACGTAGGTCCCCACTTCGCTCTTCAATTTCGCCGTGGCGAACTTCCCGTAAACGGAAGAGGGGAACACGTAGTTCTGCAGGATGCTGAACAGCGCCGTCTGCGCGGACATGGGCGAGGTGCTTCCCGGAATGTACTTGCGCAACTGGAAGACGACTTCCTGCTTGTTCGGCGCCGTGATGCCGGTCGCCACACCCGGCCACGGCCAACCCACGGTCGCGCCCAGCATATAGCTGTTCACGACGTCCTGGCTCGTGACCGGTGCGCCATTTTGCCATTTCGCTCCGGGCTGCAGCATGACCTGCAACTGACTCCCGACGATCTTCCACGACTTGGCGAGTTGCGGCACGTACTTACCGCTCGGCTGCATCTGAACAGCCAGGGGCAGGTTGACGTACATCGGCATGCCGGCCATGGCGTAGTTCGTGGCATAGCCGTTGTTGGTCCAACTGGTGCCCCATCCACCGCTGTAGAGGTTGAACGGCTGCGGCGCTGGCGTCGACCCCTTGCTCGCCAGCACGCCGACCACGGCCAGCACCGTGAGCAAGGCGCCCCCGGTGATCATACCGCCAATCATTCTCTTCTTTGAACCCTGCATGGCTAAACCCTCCTCACAGAACCTTCGTGTCGGCAATGCCTGCGTCCGCGGTCATCGCGTGGACATGCCGCTGCTGGGAGTCCTGCACGGCGCTGCAGGTGCGTCCCCAATGAAATGTCGTTGGAACCTCAATCACCTCCGTGCTGCCGGATCCCCCGATCAATCGGCTCACCACTCCGGCCGCCTCCCTGCCGATGGTGACCTCCGACTGGTCAATCCACGCCACCGGAAAATCCTCCGCCCCTTCGCCAAACAGGTCTCCGATGGCGCTGCACTCGCCTCCGATATCGAATCCCGCGACCGACAGGTCCTGCGGAACGCTTCGGCCTGCAAGGCGAGCGGCTTTCAAGGCAATTGGAACATCGTCCGGTGAAATGCCGACGAGGGCCGTCACGTCCGGATGCTGCCGGAGCTTGTCCGCCAAGTACTCCTCGGCGTCCCGGGATGTGCTGCTTTCGTTGACCTCGCGGATCCACAACGCCTCACCGCCTGGATTGATCCCGTTGTCCTTCAGGCCTTCAATAAATCCCCTGGTCCGCTCGACAACGCTTTCAGTGGAAGCGGGAAACTGGGCCGTAACCGACACCAGCGCCATGTTGCGGTGCCCGGCGCCGTGCAAAGCACTTACTGCCAGCTTGGCCCCGCTGGCATGTTGCGCGACCACCCGCGAGACGTCGATGCCTGGGAGCCACCGGTCCACAAAGACAAGAGGAAACCGTTCAATCGACAGTAGCACGAGATCTTTATTGTAGATCTCTCCATTTACGGGAAATACGATAAGACCATCGACCCCGGCGCGAAGAAAACTCGCGACAATTTCACTCTCCCGTTCACGCGTGCCGCCGGAAAAGTCGACCACCCCGTGTGCTCCGTTCTCCGACAGCGCCTCCAGAACCCCGCTCAAGAGTCGTCTGGCGAACCCAGACCTTGCCACCGGAAGGATCACTCCGACCATGGGCGGTTTGTTCCGCGAATCAGGCGAGACCTCCACGCCACCCTGCCGTTTGCCAGGATGACCGTCTTCCTCCGCGCCGCCAGTCCGCGGATCCTGTCGGATGTCGGGAGGGAAGGGCATCCCGCCCCTGTTGACGAATGTTCCTTTGCCGCGAATGCGCACAATCACGCCCTCATCGGCAAGCAGTCCGAGGGCTTTCTTGATGGTGGGCACGCTCACCCCGTATTCCACAGCCAAAATGTTCTCGACGGGCAATTGATCGACGAAGACCGAATCCCTGATCTTTTGCAGAATGTCGTCGGCGATTCGATCGTGCAACAGCCTTGCTTCAGTCATGCGCACCCCGCCATTCTCGTCCAAAACTCAAATAAATCTATTTAATATCATTCATCTTTCGATCAAGTTGATTATACGTTCGGTCTTCGGCGGCGTCAACAAGGTTTCAGCCGATTTGCTGCTTTGCACCTGGTTCCGCCCCAAGGCAGTCGATCGCCGTCCCCGCGTTCGCTGGATAGGGTCCGCCGCCCCTGGGACTAAAGCAAAAAACCGCGCCCGTGCGCGGTTCTCTGTCCAGAATGCGTCGCACAACTCACGACGGAACAGCACACGGACCCTCCCCCAAGCTCACTTTTTTCCTGCTGCGCGTGCCGCGACGGCGCCATGTGGGCCCAACGTGGCCACTCCGACAGTCACGGCACGCGAAGCTCAACTCCCCGAAGAGAACAGACGCATCCCCGCCCCAATGAGTATCCATAGGCCAAGCAATCCAAGCGCAATCCCGGCCAGTTTTTCCGCCCATTCACCGAGGTAAGGCTTTAACCTGCTCCCAAAGGTGAGCCCAAGGACCGTAAACACGAACGCCTGAAGCGCAATCAGGGCAATGGTCAGCGGCACCGGAACACCGATCAGTCCGATGGAGAATCCCACGGCCAATTCATCCACGCTGACACTCAAAGCAGTCACGACGAGCGTCCACCCGACCGGATTTCTTTCCAGTTTCTCCTCCTTTTCCTCGTCAGCATGCTCATTTGCCTGGAAGATGAGCCATACGGCCACTGCCACCAGGGCGATGCCACCGGCCAGCGAGGCAAAGTTCCCGATCAACTCCCCGGCAACCCGCCCCACAAACAACCCCACAAGCGGCATCAAGGCTTCGGCGAAAGAGAACGCCAAGGCAATCTTGACCTTTGACCCAGTCTTTATGAAACCAAGCGATATGGAAATCATGAGCGTATCTATTCCCAGAGACAAGACCAGCGCCACCATCTTAAGTGCGATCACTACGTCGCCTCCGCGCAAAAGAAATACGACGCCCCGCGAGAGCGTCGCAGGCCGATCGGACCGACCAGCGAACAGGTCAACGCGATCCCGCGCGCCGAGCCGTTCGAGTGGTCCATGCAGCTGGCGTACAGTTCTTTCCACGAAGTCTCGAAGCGCCTGTAGACAAAATGGACATCTATAGCGTTTGCGGCTTTAGTCAAGCGCTATAGATGGACAGGCCTGCGACGGACCGATCGAATCTCACAGTTCCCCGCGGGCGTGCGGCGCATCTCAACGAGATGTTTGTCCTTGGGTCTCAAGTACAGTGTGAGATCCGAGAATGCCAGTGAGCCTTTGAAGCACTCCGCATACGCTTCGCATTCGTCAGCGAGATCGGGAACCACCGGTGTTTTGTCATCTTCCGTCGTCACACAGCGGAAAACGCGACAAGTGCAGGACCGCACCTGCGACCAGTCCTGCCAACGCTCCATTTCGACCACGAGGTCGACGTGCACGCGAAACCAGTGGAAATCTCGCGGCGCCTCGATCTCAAGCTGGCGTTCGTTGCGCTTGTGCAGCGCGATGGTGGCCGAACTGACATGGGGTGCTGGATGCCCCGGCGCCATTCCTCCTGAAGCGCTCGTTCGTTCTTCCTGCTCCGCCCTAGCCAGGTCACAATGTCCCCCTTTGCGGCTTGCTTCGACCCCATCGTTGCCGCACTGCAAAAGAGACCGCCATGTGCGGCGCATCCGCACACCAGCAAACCATGAAAATGCGATTGAATCAGGCGGCGCAGATGGCGAGGTACTGATCTGCTCGCATTTTCAAGATAGACCGTTCTCTCTGAGAGGTATTCTAGCACACGGCGCCGAACACGTCCGCAAGACCTGCGGAAGACTTTACGACTACAATCTGAATACAGGACGGGAATACCTCGTGTGGAAAGCACCAGCGAAGACCTCCGAACAGCTATTTGAGGTGGATCGGACGAACCAGTTTCTTTACATCCGTGTACAAGGCGTCGAGGGACAGCAGGTCTATAGACGGATCGACGCTCATAACCTGTCGACCCACAAGACGACGGTATTCTTGCAAACCCAGGGATCGGGCGCCGCAAATGTGGTCGAAGACTTTCATTTCTCCGGCGATCGATGCCCGGTAATCCTCACTCCGGAAAGCCATTTTGGCCGTCAGGGTTCTTCTTACGAGCCCTATTCAGCCGTATTCTACAGCCTGTCCGGGAAACGCCTGGACACCGTCTACACTGGCCATAACATCAATCTGTTCAATCTCGCCGGAAGCGGCGGCGCGTGGGCGTCGATCACCAATGATACGACTCAGCATGGGGTCTTTGACGCCGCGACGGGCAAAGGGGTGCAGATTCCAAAAGGTGAGCGATACGCGTTTGTGACACTTGACTACGGGCACCACTGGGTGTTCCTTCACCTCAACTTTCATCCGTACGTCCATCGTGGCAACCAGATTGTATTTGTGCAGCCGTACGTGCGTTACGGCTGGGCCATCGTCAACTGAACCCTCTCCCGAGGCAACGGGTGACCCCATCACAGTTCGCCGGGCTGGCTCACGGTCAAACCGCCCACACGGAAATCCTTTGCGTTGAAGGTTACGATGTGCGCCGGCTTCTTCGCCTTTGCATACGCGGCGAGGTACGCGTCGACAAAGTCAACTTGCCTCTCCCGGCCGAATCGCGTAAAAGCCTCGACCATGACTGTCTTTTCCTCGGTCTCGACGCCGTCGAGGTCCATGAATTTGAGCATGGCTTTAGAAATGTCTTGCTTGTCAATCCTCATCGCATGGCGCATGGTGTCAGAGCATTCCATGGCGATTACCATGGACAGCCTGAGCCTGATCTGTCCGCGCTCCGCCTTTTTCACCAGGGCCGCCGCCTTGGGCGAGTGATCGTCATGATCATTCAACAGGTAGCGAAATATCACATTGGTATCAAGCCACACCACGGGCGTTGCGGCCGTCGTCACTTACTCATGTCCCCTTGCCGGATATTCTTCCGCTTTACGGTCGTGGGCGATCTGGCGGATTTCATCCCAGTCGCGATTCCGCATCGTCGGCTGAACCTTCGTCTTCAATATCCCGAAGAGACCGTCAGACGTCGGTTTCTTTTCAATTCGCACGATCATCGTACGATCGTCGAGCGCGCGAAAGACAACGCGATCTCCCTTTTCCGCTTGGAGCGCATTCCGGATTTCGACTGGAATGACAATCTGTCCGCGACTGGAAAGAACACTGGAAGCCCGCGCTCCGGACGACTCTGCCGCCGCAAGCCGCCCTGGTGTGCTCCGCCGCACCCGAAGCGAAGCTATACGGCGGTCTTTCTCGCCAATGTTTCCCTTTTTGATCGTGTCTTGCGCCGCGGTCATGGTCTCTTCCTCCCCCGCTTCCTTCTTGCCTGTCATTATAGCACTTCCTCTCGTTCGCTGTAAGATTTTCACGAAACGACTTACTTTATAGTTGTATTCTTGCCATACCTGAAGCATTCATAACACAGATGTCCAGGTCATGTACCTCACGCCGCGCCGCCCACGCCCCACGGTTGACATCCCGCCTCCGAACTCCTATACTACCTAGAACATGACGCTCACGCGTTCACCATATCGATCCGCAACGAAGGAGACACGACGGTCCGCAGCGGCGCACAGAGAGGATGTCGGCGTCAGGTGAGAGCGCATCCGCGACCAACCCTGTGGACAGTTACCGCTCTCGAGCCTCCGGGAGAAATGCGCGGGCATTGCCCCTGCACATATGCCCGGACGGGATGGTCCGCACGTTACGCGGCCTGGAGGCATCGCGACGGCCCGCCCGGTACGGGTGATAGACGGGCGAGGCAGGCGATGCGAACAAGGGTGGAACCACGTGGGCGCAAAGACGCCTTCGTCCCTGCCGTGACAGGCGGGACGGAGGCGTCTTTGCGTTGTCGCGCGCCGATTGTAAACACAAACCCTGGTCAAGGAGTGGAGTCGCACCATGGAAGAATCCATTGCGATCCGTCTCAAGGACGGATCTGTCAAACACCTGCCCCTCGAATCGACTGTACAGGACGCGGCGAAGAGCATCGGCGCAGGCCTCGCGCGCGCCGCGGTGGCCGGCCGCGTCAACGGCAAGATGGTGGACCTGACCCACTCCGTGCAGGACGGCGACGTCGTCGAGATCGTCACCATGTCCGATCCCGCCGGTCTCGAAGTGTTCCGGCACACCTGCGCGCACGTGATGGCGCAGGCCGTCAGCCGCCTCTATCCGGAGGCCAAGTTCGCCATCGGGCCTGTCATCGAGGACGGTTTCTACTACGACTTTGCCGATCACGTGTTCACGCCGGACCAGTTTCCCGCTATCGAAGAGGAGATGCGTGCGATCATCCGGGCCGATTTTCCCGTGCACCGGGCGGTGATCGGCCGCGACGAAGCCCTGCGCTACTTCACTGAACGCGGCGACCGCTTCAAGGTCGAAATCATCCGCGACCTGCCCGCGGACGAGACGCTGACCCTGTACACCCAGGGCGAATTCACCGACCTGTGCCGCGGGCCGCACCTGCCCTCCACCGGGCGGATCAAGGCGTTCCAGTTGCTTCACCTGGCAGGGGCGTACTGGCGGGGCGACGCGAAGCGCGAGCAGTTGACCCGCATCTACGCCACGGCGTTTGCCACCGCGGCGGAATTGCAGGCCCACCTCAAGCTGCTCGAGGAGATGAAGGAACGGGATCACCGCAAGATCGGCAAGGAGCTCAAGCTGTTCACGCTCGCCAAGGAGGTCGGTTCCGGCCTGCCGCTCTGGCTGCCGAACGGCGCCCGCGTGCGCAGGGTTATTGAACGGTATATCGTCGATCTGGAGGAGAGCCTTGGATACAATCACGTCTACACGCCGATTCTCGGCAGCGTGGAACTGTACAAGATCAGCGGCCACTGGGAGCACTACCATGAGGACATGTTCCCGACCATGGAGATGGACAATGAGGACCTCGTGCTGCGGCCGATGAACTGTCCGCACCACATGATGGTCTACAAGTCGGAAATGCGCAGCTACCGCGACCTGCCGCTGCGCATCGCGGAACTCGGCACCATGCACCGCTACGAGATGTCGGGAACACTGGCCGGGCTGCAGCGCGTGCGCGCCATGACGCTGAACGACGCCCACCTGTTTTGCACGCCGGACCAGATCGAGGATGAGTTCGCCCGCGTCGTGCGGCTGGTGCAGCGGGTGTACAAGGACTTCGCCATCAGCGACTACTCCTATCGTCTGAGCCTGCGCGATCCGGCGGACACGGAGAAGTACGTCGCGAACGACGCCATGTGGAACAGGGCCGAAGACATGCTGCGCAAGGTGCTTGTGGATATGGGGCTGCCGTTCGTCGAGGCGCCCGGGGAGGCGGCGTTCTACGGGCCGAAGCTCGACGTGCAGGTGAAGACGGCTCTTGGCAAAGAAGAGACCCTGTCGACGGTGCAGCTTGATTTCCACCTGCCGGAGCGGTTTGAACTGGAGTACATCGCGGAAGACGGCAAGGCGCACCGGCCCGTGGTCATCCACCGGGGAATCGTGAGCACCATGGAGCGCATGGTGGCCTATCTCATCGAGACTTACAAGGGGGCCTTCCCGCTCTGGCTTGCCCCTGTCCAGGCGCGCGTGCTGACCGTGAGTTCGGCGCAGGACGGCTACGCGCGCGAGGTCGAGGAACGACTGAGGGAACGCGGACTGCGGGTGGAGACGGACCTGCGCCCGGAGAAGATCGGCTACAAGATCCGCGCCGCGCAGCTCGACAAGATTCCGTACATGCTGATCGTCGGGGCAAAGGAACAGGAGTCGCACGAAGTCGCCGTGCGGTCGCGCTCCGCCGGAGACACGGGGACACTGCCGGTGGATGCGTTCGCGCAGCAGGCGGTGAACGAGGCGCAGGCGAGAGGCTGAGCCCGCCCCCGGATCAACAGAACCCGGGATAGAATCCACCCGCATCGAGGACTCTATCACATGTCCCCCAGGGGGAACTGTGATAGAGTCCTCGGGGAGGGCGCGTCATTTCATCCCGACGCGGACGGATTGGGAGGGGCGCTTGAAGCCGCCGTGATCGTCAGGGTCTGCGCAACGGTATTCAGCGCCAGTTGCAACTGTCTGTCGATGAAAAACCGCAATCCAAAGAGCTGGGTGCCCGCGAGCGACGGATCAATGACGCACGACACATGCGGGTATGCCTGACCTGCGATTTGCACGTCGACTTGGCTCGTGTAGGCCGTCGCAGAGCCCGTGACGCCCGAAATCGTCAGGGGTCCGAGGTTGGGCAGGCCGAGGCCGCTCGCCGTTTGCTGGGACAGAGTCAGTTCAAACGCGCCCGTATCGAGGATGAAGGGACTGTTTGCGGTGTTGCCTTGGTAGCTCAGAGGAAGACTGAAGTGAAAAGCGTCCTGTGCGATGGTTCCCTGAATCGTCATCTCACTCATGAGGAAAGCCTCCTTGGGCGCAGTCAGATTTCACAGGATTTTGAACCCTTCGGCGCCATAGACCTGATGAAGATGCACGGTTCGGGCTGCGGTGTCTGCTGCTGGCCCCGCTCCGAAGTCG
>JAKACX010000021.1 GCA_021821055.1 Bacillota bacterium | reverse complement strand
TGAAGAGCGGTCAAGGACCCCGAACGGTCCATCGCCGACGCCGCGTGAGCCCACGTCAGGCCGCCATTCTATTAACGCAGAAAGAGGTTCAGATCAATGATCGGGACAAGCCCTATCGTGATCCGTTACTTCAGGAGGTTCCAGGGGCCACGGAACTTCAGGGAATGTGCCAATCCTTTCATCATCTTGTAGAGACACACGACGGCGCTTAACTCAGTGAGTGGATACAGTGCGTATTCCGATCAATTCGTCCACTCATTCCGAAAACAATCGTCCATGTATTCCGATAAGATTCGTCCACCACTCAGACCTGTTGTTGTAGTCGTACCACAGAAGCTGCTCCTATGACAAGAGGGGCACCTCGCTTCGCATCGACTCGCCTGTCAGTGTCATGTGATGCGACTTGTTCAACAGTCGGTCAATCACCGAATCCGCTATGGTAGGGTCTGAGATCTGACCATCCTCTTTCCGCGTTAACGCTTTGATTTGTGAAGCCGGCGATCGTGACCGAACCCAAACCCTAGTTGCCTTGCCCATCTTCATTCGTTCCACCTTCGTCCATATCGCCTTCCCCAATGAAAGACAAGGCCCAGCGCTGTATAAGCCCTGCACTAGAGATAGCATCTTTGGCGTCCTCTACTCCCCTGTCAGTCCCAGGATAACGAACCTCAATTGCATGTACAGTCAACATTGCAGCCGCATCGCGAATGGTCTCCCGCACCGCTATATACGGTGTGACCATGTCAATGAGAACAAGCAAATCATGGGTTCTGGGAATTACTCTGTCATGTTCTTCCAGAAGCGCTTTCAAGTACTTCTCGGCTGACTGCTGGCTGTGAAAGCAAGCAGGGTCTGTCAATCCCGCGTCAAACAGTACCTTGGCCGAAAGCAGATCCACACGCGCCTTGGTCATCCACTCCCGTGTCCGCTGCTTCATAAACAACTTTCCCTTCCGCAACAATCTCCTTCTTCAAGAGAAATCCCGCTTCCCATTCCCTCGGCGACCGGATGAGGAAGTCCATCGGGACACCTGGAACATGGGCTGCTTTGCGCACCTCCACGGCCGCTTGTGCCCGGCGCAATGCGAAGTTCATGACAATCAGAAAATCGTAGTCGCTGTCTTCAGTGGCCTCCCCACGTGCTCTCGATCCAAACAGGATGATATGCTGCACAGGGAAAGACTTGGATATTCGTGCCACGACGTACTCAACCACTTGTTGCTCGTTGTCAATCACCACCTACACCCCCGACAAGCGACGTACTCTCATTATCCCTGCACTCACCCTTGCCCAACTTCACAAATCCATTCACACATCAAAAATGGGGCATACCCCATGACCGTATCACATTCGCGCATTCACTGGCTACTTACGAACCAGGCATGTGCTGCTCGGTCTTGATGTATACCCCTTTGTTTGAAGCGGGCGATGGGAATCGAACCCACGCTATCAGCTTGGAAGGCTGAAGTTCTACCATTGAACTACGCCCGCACAACGAACCGTCCATGCGTGTTATCCCGCCGTCCGTCATGCGGGCAGCTCGCATCGTCTGCATACAGTATACCATCGGGAGACCCGCAGATCAAATTTGCGAAGCGGCCAGCCATTCGCGCAACGTCATGCCGTCATGGTATTTCACATCGGAAGCGTCCAGCTTGAGAGGTGCGATGAATTCGAGAGAATTCCCGTCCGGATCGTCGAAATATATCGCGGCGTGGAAGTTTGCGCCGTTCCGAAGAACGAGCGGCTGGTCCTCGCCGGGCACGCCGAACGCATCCCTCGGCGCGATCCCGCGGTCTCTCAACCACTCGCTCACTCGCCCCAAGTCGTCCGCTTCCACGCGGAAGGCGACGTGCCGGATCGACGGGTGATACGGCGTTTGGGCGTGGGCGGAAGGCCATAGCCCAAGCCAACTCGTTCCCTTGTCGACCCAGAAAAACACAACCCTCGGTCCAGTATACGCCAACTCCAGACCGAGTCCCCGATAAAACTCGATGGACCTGTCGATGTCGCTCACAGGTAGGTGCGCTTCATACAATCCCTTGATCATGCGCTGTCCCCCCATTCCTCCCTGGTGACCGCGTACAGCAGATGGTCCTCCCAATCCCCGTCGATCTTCAAATAGCGCGCCGAAAGCCCCTCGCGCCTGAAGCCAGCCTTTTCGAGGACGCGGATGGAGGCTCCATTGCGCGGCATGACCGCGGCTTGGACCCGATGCAGGGCGGCCTCGTCGAAGGCGAAGTGAACGGCCCGGCCGACGGACTCCGTGGCAACGCCCCGACCATTGTGCCCTTCGTCGATAAAATAGCCGAGGGTGCAACTCTCCCAAGCCGCCCGGACGACATTGCTGAGATTGACGTGCCCGACCAGCAACCCGTTTGACTGCACATCGTCCGTCCGCAAAAAAACGCCGAACGCGAAGCCCGTTCCCGCGTCCCAGTGGCGCATGGACGTTTCTATGACCTCCTTTTGCCCTTCCAGAGTATAGTAGGCGTCAGCCCGGTGCGGTTCAAACGGCTTCGCAAAACGGCGGTTCCGCACGCGAAGGTCCAACAGGGACTCCGCATCTTCCAACAGGAAACGGCGGAGATAGACCCTTTTCGGGAAGGCACTGTCCGACTCCGGTCCCATTCAAATTCCCCGTTTCGCCGAAAATGGACACAAAGAAGTCGCCCCAAAATAAAAAAACCCACACGGGCGAAAGAAAAACCGGACCAGAGCAAGAAATCGCCCATGATCCCCATCCAGCATCCAATGTTAAAGGCGACTTCGGCGCAGCCGTCGGATTATTGCGGTTTACTTTGGTGGGCCCACCAGGACTCGAACCTGGGACCAACCGGTTATGAGCCGGCCGCTCTAACCAACTGAGCTATAGGCCCTCGCGTTCATGAGGCAAGACGTGGAGCGGAAGACGGGATTCGAACCCGCGACCCTCGCCTTGGCAAGGCGATGCTCTACCCCTGAGCCACTTCCGCAGAACACTACTCATTATATCCAGTCGACTCCGCCGATGCAACTGGCAATCACCGCTGGCCAAGCCTCATGCCAGTGCAGGCCTGGCATCCATGCGCGCGCCTCTCGTCGTCGCGCATGCCTGTCGTCCCGCCTCCTCTCCTACCCGCGCTGCCGCTGCAGGCCCTGGCGAGAACCGTCCAACGCTCCTTCCGGCCCGCCGCCCTCCGCGTCCTGCGCGCCCGCCACGTCCCGCGCGCCCTCCGGACCCTCCTCCATCGCAACCGCACCTGCCGCACCTGAGGCGACGCGCGCACCCCTCGCAACTGCGGACGCACTGCCGTCGTGCGGCAGTGCGAGCGACAGCGCCGCATGCGTACTCCTGCCCAGACCCGCATTGCGCCGCGCCGCGAACTCGTCCCACACCGCCCGCGCCGACTGCAGTTCGCGCCGCTGCACAAGAAGCGCCGCCCGACGCTCTTCGTACATCGTCTCCCACACCTCGTCCAGCCGAATGGCTTCCAGCAGGCGCTGCATCCTGGCCGGCAAGCCGGCGTCCTCTGGCCGGGAGAGCGAGAACTCGAGGACATGGGGGACCTCACGCAGTTCCGCGATCTCCGTGACCCCGATCCGCCCGGCGCGTTCAGAGCGACGGCCGATGCTCACGAGTTGGTCCGTCATCTCCCACGCGCGGACGCTGGCGACGTTGCGCTGGGCTGCCACGAAATCGTCGAGCGATTCGCCAAGCAGCCTGTCCACGTCGTCCTGCTCCGACACGAACAGCAGTTCGCCAAAGTCGCGCAGCGGATATTCTCTCTGCAGCGTCGCGAACGACACGGAGGCGAACGCCGCGTGGCGCGCCATGTAGAAGCGCAGCTCGCGCAAATCAACGTCCGGGTGCTCCATCCAGTACAAGAGCGCATGCGCCACCATCTGGTCGGCGGAACCCCCGGCCGCGACATGGCGGAACGGCTTCACCTCGATCAGCGTGTCCCCATTCACGACGAGGTCCAACGCCACATCCGCGCTCGCAAACGCCCCTCCCGCCGTCAGGCGCGCGTGCGGCTCGACAGTGCGCATGAACGACCAGTCCTGCTCCGCCGCGCCCTGCGCCATGCGCTTGATGTCCACCGCCATGCGATCGTACGTATCAGCAGAGACGTCCACCCGCATCAGCGGTTTTGTCGTGTAGTGCGCATCCACGGCCGCCAGCCGCGCGCAGTCGCGCGCGAGGTCCCGCTTGCCCTCATCGTATATGTAGCGATAACGCCGTTGCAGCACATCGTGCAGAAAAATGACGGCATATGCGTTCATATCCCATACGCGGCTGGCCAATGGACCCGGCGTTCCCTGCGCCCGCCTCCTGCGCAGCGACAGGTCGCTCTGCGCCAGGAGCCCGTCTGCCCCGCCGCGCGCAAACGCCGCGCGATACCGTCGCAGGTCGTTCAGGTAATTCCCGGGGGAGAAGACCACCGACCGCCGGATCAGGTCGTCCACATCACCCGGGAACGGCGCGCTGCGAGCCGCCACCCAAGGCAGGCTGCTTTCGGTCGCATACCCCTGGCGGCGCTGCAGGTGCGCCGCGAGCCACAGCTTGAAGCCCTCGCCGCTGACCGGAGATTCGCGCAGACTCAGCAACCCTTTGACGGCGAAGCGGAAACGCCCCGTGTTCAGTCCTGGGCCACCGTGTTCGCCGCGAAAGTACGCGTCCAGACCGGGCAACTTGCGCCGTCTCTTCTTGAAGGTCTCCCCATGCGCGATTCGGCTCAATGACACATCGGACACCTCGCTGGTTGAACGGCTGTCGGGACCCTGCGATAAAGTCTTCTTAAACGTGCGCCATGCGGTCTTTGAATTATCGTGCGTCCCCTGCATATTGTAACTGTTTCTTCTGATAGAAAAAAGAGGTGTGGACAAATAGAGAAGGACGGCAACCGTGTGTCTTCACGATCGCCGTCCCGCGCGCCCTGCGCAGCTGCCTCGTTCAGCCCTTCTGGTCTGTCGGCCGGAGCAGCGGGAACAGCAGCACATCGCGGATCGAGGGCTGGTCGCAGAGTAGCATCACAAGCCTGTCAATCCCGATCCCGAGTCCCCCGGTCGGCGGCATCCCATACTCCAGCGCCATGAGGAAGTCCTCGTCCATCTCATGCGCCTCGTCGTTCCCCGCCGCCCGCTCGCGCAGTTGCGCTTCAAAGCGCTCCCGCTGGTCCAGCGGGTCGTTCAACTCACTGAACGCGTTCGCATGCTCGCGCCCCACGATGAACAGCTCGAACCGCTCCGCAAAGCGGGGGTCCTCCGTGTTGCGTTTTGCCAGCGGAGATATCTCCACCGGGTGACCGTAAACAAACGTGGGCGCCAGGAGAGTGGCCTCCACCCTTTGCTCAAAAAACTCGTTCACGATGTGCCCGAACTCATGCGTCGGCCGCACATCCACTCCGTGCTCGGCGGCGGCGCGCCGCGCCTCCTCCAGGCCCCGCAGCGCAAAAAAGTCCACGCCCGTCTGTTCCCGGATCAGGTCGACCATGTGCGCCCGTTTCCATGGCGTGCGCAGGCTGACGGCCTGTCCACCGTACGTGGTCGAGGTCGTCCCGAGAACATCCTGCGCGATGGCCTCAATAAGGTTTTCCGTCAATTCCATCATATCCGAGACATCCATGTATGCCGCGTACAATTCCATCATGGTGAACTCCGGATTATGCCGCGTGGACACGCCTTCGTTGCGGTATACACGGCCGATCTCGTAGACGCGCTCCAGTCCGCCCACGATCAGGCGCTTCAGGTGCAGTTCGATCGCGATCCGCATGACCAAGGGCAGTCCGAGCGCATTGTGGTGCGTGTGGAACGGACGAGCCGCGGCGCCCCCCGCGACCGTGTGCAGCGTCGGCGTCTCCACTTCCAGATAGCCGTTCTGGTCAAGCCAGCGCCGCATCGACTGAATGATCCTGCTGCGCATCACAAACGTCTTGCGCACATCCGGGTTGACGATCATGTCGACATAGCGCCGGCGGTAGCGCATCTCAACATCCTTCAGACCGTGCCACTTCTCGGGCAGCGGGCGGAGCGCCTTGGCCAGCAGGGTGAACGATTCGAGGTGAACCGTCAGTTCGCCGCGTTTCGTCTTGAAAATATATCCCTCGGCGCCGATGACGTCCCCGAGGTCCAACTGCCCGAACTCTTCAAACCGCTCTTCTCCCAGTGAATCAATCCGCGCGTAAACCTGAATCGGCCCGTCCGCGTCGAGCAGGTTCGCGAACATGGCCTTGCCGTGGCCACGCCGGCCGACCAGCCTGCCTGCCGCCCGAACGCGCACCGGTTCAGACTCCAGTTCCTCACGCGTCCGTTCTTCGAAGGATGCGGCGATATCCGCACTGTGGTGCGTCGTCGCAAATCGGGCGCCAAACGGATCTACACCCCGTTCGCGCCACCAGTCCAATTTCGCGCGACGAGCGACCGCCTCGTCCGATGATCCCGCCTGCGCCGCAGAACCCTCGCCGTCCGCGACGCCAAGCGCCGCGACCGCGGCGTCGCCGCGCTCCGGGTATTTCTCTTCTGCCATGGCAAGCGTGCCTCCTTGCGCCTTCACTTGCGGATCTCAAGCACCTCGTACTGAATCGTGCCGGCCGGCACGCTGACCTCCACCGTCGACCCGACGGATTTGCCAAGCAGCGCCCGACCGACCGGCGATTCATTGGAGATCTTGTTTTGCGACGGGTCCGACTCGGCCGAACCGACGATGTGATATTCGACATCTTCGGCGAACTCGACGTCGTGCAACCGGACCGTGGATCCGACGCTGACGACGCCCGTGTCCACCTCCGCCTCGTTGATGAGGCGCGCGTTGCGCAGCATCTTCTCAAGCGTGATGATGCGCCCCTCAACGAACGCCTGTTCGTTTTTGGCGTCCTCATACTCCGAGTTTTCGCTCAAGTCTCCATAGCTGATCGCAATCTTGATCCGTTCAGCAACTTCCTTTCGCTTCACGGACTTCAGATGTTCAAGCTCTTCTTCCAAATTCGCCAACCCGGCCGGCGTCAACAGCACTTCTTTCTCAGACATGCCGTTCGCTCCTTTAGCTCCATCATGTTCGCGCGGACGACTTTGCGCCACACCCTGCAAGCCCGAAAAACACTGGCGTTATCTTCCGCCAGTGTGCGGCTGACCACATAGACTGAGAATCTTTGGTCATTATAGGCCACTCAAATGACACTGTCAACGATTCCCCAATCCAGCGTCAGACACACTCCATCAGTTCGCGAAAGAGCGTCTCCATCCCCTCCACGCTCTCCTCGCGGTTGATTCGCTCCCTGATCTGGGCGGCGCCGGGAATCCCTTTCACATACCATCCCGCATGCTTGCGCATCTCCCGGACACCCGTAAAAACGCCCTTGTCCCGGACCAGCAGGTGCAGATGTTCCACGGCCACCTCGAGTCGCTCGCGGTAGTCCGGCGCAGCCAGTTCCTCGCCCGTCTTGAGGTAGTGGGCGATCTCGCGAAAGATCCACGGGTAGCCAAGCGCGGCGCGCCCGACCATGACCGCGTCACAGCCCGTCTCTTGCAGCATACGCATGGCGTCGTCCGGTGATGCCACATCACCGTTCCCGATGACCGGAATGGAGACGGCTTCCTTCACGCGCCGGATGATCGACCAGTCCGCCTTTCCGCCGTACAGTTGGCGCGCCGTCCGCCCGTGTACGGCCACAGCCCGGGCGCCCGCGGCTTCTACGGCCTTCGCGACCTCGACCGCGTTGACATTGTCGTCGTCCCAACCCTTGCGAAACTTCACGGTCACCGGCCGGTCGACCCGCCGCACGACGGCCTCGACGATCCGCGCCGCGTACGACGGATCCCGCGCGAGCGCCGCGCCTGACCCATTCTTGTAGATCTTGAGCACGGGACAGCCCATATTGATGTCAATAATATCGGCGTTCGTGGCCGCGGCGACCATCTCGGCCGCCCGCGTCATGGTGTCAATGTCGTGGCCGACCAATTGCAGGCTCACCGGGTGTTCATCCGGCACGATCTGCAGCATTCGCCGCGACTTCTCATGCTCGTGCACGAGACCGTTGTCGCTCACCATCTCGGCGCAGACCATCCCAGCGCCGAGACGCTTGGCCAGCTTGCGAAAGGGCGGATTGCACACGCCCGCCATGGGCGCGAGAATCACCGGGTCGTCAACCGTCACGTCGCCAATCTGCAATCTGTTCATTCATTCATCAGTCCAAGTTCCGACCTCGTCACGTGCAGCAATTGGGCCAGCCGTTCGATCTCGCTGTCCGTCGGCGCCCGGGTGCCGCGCTCCAGACCGCCCACGACCGCGACAGAGACACCGAGACGGTGGGCCAGGTCGTGCTGCGTCCACAGTTTAAGCTTCCTGTAGGCCCTCAGTCGTCTTGTAAAGGTTTCCTGTACCATCGCACGTCCTCCTTGTGCTGTACATCAGCGCACAATTCGCGCACCGTCCTGCCATCCGGCGGACAGACGGCGTCAGGCGCAATCTCCGCCAACGGCACGAGAACAAACGGCCGCGTCCGCAGCATGGGATGTGGAATGATCAGCAGCGGCGATGCGTGTTGCTCGCGATCCCCGCACAGCAGGATGTCCAGGTCAACCACCCGTGCGCCCCAGCGAACATCGCGCTTGCGCCCCAAGGCCGCCTCGATGCCCAGCAGGCAGCCGAGCAGCATCTCCGGATCGAGCGCCGAGCGCAGTTCAGCCGCCGCGTTCAGGTACATGCCCTGACCGGCAGGACCCACCGGCCTCGTTTCGTAGAGCGACGACACCCGCGAGAGACGTGTCTCGGGCAACGCGCGGATGGCCCGCAGCGCGGAAGCCAGATAACTCTCGCGGTCCCCTAAGTTTGCACCCAATGCGATGTGATATGTATGCCATCGCATATGATCCTCCTGTCCAGGCATGCCGCCGCCCGGCATCCTGCCCCTGGTCCCTAACCGCCCCCTGGCGCCCTCAGCGGTCGCCCGGCGACCGCACGATCGCGTCCGTCATGCGGCAGATCCTCGCCATTTCCGCCACATCGTGAACCCGGACGATGTCCACGCCGCGCGCGATCGCGATGGCGATGGTCGCGGCGGTTCCCTCCAGCCGCTCCTCCACCGGCGCGCCCAAGGCGTGGCCGATGACCGATTTGCGCGACGTGCCGATCAGGATAGGATGGCCCGTTGCGCCGTACACATCCGCCCGATTGATCAATTCCAGGTTCTGCGCCTGAGTCTTGCCAAATCCGATGCCCGGATCAAGGATGATCGCCTCCGACGGCACCCCCGCGGCCATGGCGCGGCCGGCGAGATCAAGCAACTCGTCGCGCACGCGCCGCGCCACGCGGCTGCCCGTCGGCCAGTCGCGGCGTCCGGTTGCGTTGTGCATCAGCACGTAGAGCGCGCGGCTTTTTGCGACCGTCTGCCACATCGCAGGGTCCGTGGCGCCGCCCCAGACGTCATTGATGATGTCCGCCCCGAAAGCAAGCGCCCGCCGCGCGACCTCGGGCTTGTACGTGTCAACCGACAACGGGCAGGAAAACTCGCTGCGCAACCGTCGCAGCACAGGCGCCAGGCGCCGCCACTCCTCCCGCCCGTCGACGGGAGCGTGTCCCGGCCGCGTGGATTCAGCCCCGATGTCAATGATATCAGCACCGGCGGCGATCATCTCCCGGGCATGTTCCACCGCCTTGCCCGCGTCAAAAAACCGGCCGCCGTCGGAAAACGAATCCGGCGTCACGTTGAGGATTCCCATGATCAATGTGCGCTGCCCCAAGCCCGCCAGTGCGGCCGACTCCCGGTTCTGCGTCGATACCGTAGACTCTATCACCCTGAATCCCCTCTGGCAACTCCATTAAAATCCCGCAAAACCGCCGGAGCTACTCGGCGAATAGCGCCGTGCTCAGATAGCGCTCGCCATTTGACGCCGATATGGCGAGCACCCGTTTGCCTGGCCCAAGGCGGCGCGCAACCTCCAGCGCGGCAGTGACGGCGGCGCCCGTGCTGATGCCGACGAGGATTCCCTCTTCGGCCGCGATGCGCCGCGCCATGACCAGCGTCTCTTCACTGCTCACCGTCATCACTTCGTGCAACAACGCCTGGTTCAATATGGACGGTATAAAGCCCGCCCCGATCCCCTGGATCTTGTGCGGTCCCGGCGCGCCGCCCGACAGGACGGGGGATTCACGCGGTTCCACGGCGATGATGCGGCACCCTGGAATCCCTGTCTTCATCGCCTCAGCGACGCCTGTGACCGTCCCGCCCGTACCGACGGCCGAGACGAACGCATCCAGGCGGCCATCCATCTGGCGCATGATTTCCGGGCCCGTCGTCGTGCGATGTATCATGACATTCGCCGGATTGTCAAACTGCTGGGGCATAAAGTACCGTTCCGTCGCAGCCGAGACGATGTCCGTCGCCTTGGCGATCGCGCCGCGCATGCCCTCCACGCCGGGGGTCAGCACGAGGTCGGCGCCATACGCGCGAAACAGCGTCCGCCGTTCGCCGCTCATCGTATCGGGCATCACCAGCACCGCGCGGTAGCCGCGGGCGGCGGCCACCATGGCGAGACCGACCCCGGTGTTGCCGCTTGTCGGCTCAATGATGATATCGCCGGGGCGCAGCTTTCCGGACCGTTCCGCTTCCTCGACCATGGCCAGAGCGATGCGATCCTTGACGCTGCCGCCGGGATTGAACCACTCCAACTTGAGGTACACGTCGGCCATGCCGGGCTCCACCACCTTGCGCAGGCGAACGGTTGGCGTTTCCCCAATCAAATGCGTGATGTCGTCGACCTGACGCCCATTCGTCATACGCTCTCACCACCGTTCCATTTCTCGCTTGCGCGCCGCTCCGCCTCTTGCGCCATCGACCCCAGTTCCGCAGCGTCAAAGAAGTAGCGATTCGCGCAGAAATTGCACACGAGCTCCGCCCCGCCCTGCTCTTCGCGCATGCTCTCCAATTCGTCCGGGCCAAGCGACAGCAGAATCTGTCCCAATCGATCCTTGCTGCACGAACAGCCGAACCGCAGGCCGGACCGCGAGATAACCCGGACATCCTCCGCAAATACACCGCGAATCAGGTCCTCCGTGCGCGCGCCTGCGTGCAGCAACGCGCTCACGGGCGCGAGATCGGCGAGCGCCCGCTCGGCCTCCGCGACATCCCGCTCAGTCGCTCCCGGCAACATCTGGATGAGCAGTCCTCCCGCGGACAGGACCGACCCGTCCGTGTCCACCAACACACCGACCGAGACCGCCGACGCCGTCTGTTCCGACGCGGCAAAATAGTACGTGAAGTCCTCCCCGATCTCGCCCGAGACCAGCGGAACGATCCCCCGATACGGATCCTTCAGCCCGAGATCCTTGATGACAACGAGCGACCCCTCGGTGCCCACCGCGCCGCGCACATCGAGCTTGCCGGCGGGCGTAGGGGGCAGTTTCACATGCGGCTCGTCCGCAAATCCGCGAATCGAACCGTCGCCGGACGCCGTCACGATCAGGCGTCCCGCAGGCCCGTTGCCCATCACCTGCAACGTGATCTGGAACGAGTCGTCCTTCAGGGTCGTCGCCATGGCGGCGCCCACCGCGCAGAGCCTTCCGAGCGCCGCGGTGACAACCGGCCACGTGCCGTGACGCCGTTGCAGCTCCGCGGCGATGCCCTGAACGTCCACCGCGTACACCACGACACGGCCCTCGCGTGCGGTCGCCGTCAAGACATGGTCACTGGCTCCTGACGCCATCGCCACACTCCTCCCCCATCTCCCGCGAAAAAGACAAACCAGCGGCGTTCCCGTGTGGTCGCCGCTGTCGCCGCTACTTGATATTCACCGGACCGCGCGGTTCAGTTCAGGACAGCGTGGGCGCCGGACCGTCCCCGAACGTGCCGCGGCCGCCGATGGAGATCTTGGGACCTCCCTGGCCCTCGTCGCTCTCGACAAAGCGGCCGTACTCCATCAACTGGCGAATCTGCTCACCGTCCAGCGTTTCGCGTTCAAGCAGCGTATCGGCGAGCAGGTCCAGACGGGCGCGTTTTTCCGACAGCAGTTCGTGCGTGCGCCGGTAGCACTGATCCACGACAGCGCGCATTTCCTGGTCAATCTCGTGAGCCACCGCATCACTGTAGTTCTGATCGGACGTGATGTCCCTGCCGAGGAAGACCTGCCCTCCCTGGCGGTGTCCGAACTGGAGCGGACCAAGTTTTTCACTCATGCCGAACTCCGTCACCATGCGCCGCACAATCTCCGTGACGCGCTCCAGATCGTTCGAAGCGCCCGTGCTGATCTCCCCAAGCACGATCTCTTCCGAGACGCGGCCGCCAAGCAACTCCACGATCCGTTCCAGCATGTCTTCTTTCGTCATGAAGCTGCGGTCTTCTTTCGGAAGGCTGACCGTGTACCCACCCGCCATGCCGCGCGGTATGATGGTGACTTTGTGGACCGTGTTCCCGCTTTTCAAATAGTAACCCGCCACCGCGTGGCCCGCTTCATGGAACGCGACAAGCCGCTTCTCCTTGTCGCTGATCACCTTGCTGCGCTTCTCCGGACCCGCTATGACGCGGTCGATCGCGTCGTCCACCTCGGGCAGTTCAATGACGGATTTGTTCCGTCTTGCCGTCAGCAGGGCCGCCTCATTCAGCACATTCTCCAGGTCGGCGCCGGTGAATCCCGGCGTGCGCTTGGCGATGACGTTCATGTTGATGTCGCGCGACACCGGCTTGTTACGCGCATGGACGCGCAGGATCTGCTCCCGGCCGCGAACGTCCGGCCGGTCCACCGTGATCTGGCGGTCGAAGCGACCGGGACGCAGCAGGGCGGGATCGAGAATGTCGGGCCGGTTGGTTGCCGCGATGATGATGATGCCCTCATTCGCCCCGAACCCGTCCATCTCCACCAGCAATTGATTCAGCGTCTGCTCGCGCTCGTCGTGCCCGCCGCCGAGTCCGGCGCCCCGGTGGCGTCCAACCGCGTCGATTTCATCAATAAAGATGATGCAGGGAGCGTTTTTCTTCGCGTTTTCAAACAGGTCGCGCACGCGCGACGCGCCAACGCCCACGAACATCTCGACGAAATCGGAACCGCTTATGCTGAAAAACGGTACGCCGGCCTCACCGGCCACGGCCCGGGCGAGCAGTGTCTTCCCGGTGCCCGGCGGCCCGACGAGCAACACCCCCTTCGGGATGCGCGCGCCGACCGCGGAAAACTTGCGCGGATCCTTGAGGAACTCCACGATTTCAACGAGCTCGGCCTTTTCTTCATCCGCTCCCGCCACATCGTCGAATGTCACGCGTTTCTTGTCTTCCGTGTACAGGCGTGCACGGCTCTTGCCAAAGTTCATCACGCGGTTGCCGCCGCCCTGACTCTGGTTGAAGAGGAAAAACAGGATCACAAATATCAACAGGATCGGGACGATCGTCGTCAAGAAGCTGAACCAGGACACTTCCTTCGGCGGCGATGTGACGACCACCTTCGGAATCGTGTTGATTTCGTTCACAACCTGATCGCTTATCAGGGCCCGGGAGGTAAAGGGAGTTCCGTTTGTCAGGACTCCGTCGAGTTGGAGCGTCGTGCCATCCGTCGTCACATAGACGTTCTGGATCGCGCGATTGTGCATGTCCTGCTGGAACTGCGTCCAACTCAACTGCGTCTTCTGCTGGGTGTCGGACATGATAAACTGCAAGACGCCAATGATCACGAGCAGGATAATCACGTAAAAAAACGCGCTCTGATAGAAGCGTTTCATTCCTTACCTCCTCTCGGTCAAGGCGGGAATATTGTAACATATCGCCCTGACAAAAAGCACGTTGACAACCCAGCGCCGCAGGCTTCGGCGCGCCCGGATCCGGCGCCCGTCAGCCCTGCGCATACACAGAGCGGCGTAAAACTCCGACGTAGGGGAGGTGTCTGTACTGTTCCGCGTGGTCGAGGCCATACCCCACCACAAAGCGATCCGGGACGGTAAAGCCGTAGTAATCGGGCCGAATGGGAACGGTCCGGCCGCCGGGCTTGTCGAACGCGGCGCAGATGCGCACGGATTTGGCGCCGCGGCGCGTCAGATAGTCGCTCAAATAGCTCAGGGTCAGGCCACTGTCCACGATATCCTCCACAATCAGGACATCCCGCTGCTCGGCGGAAAGATCCAGGTCCTTAAGAATACGCACAACGCCCGATGATTTTGTCGACTGGCCATAGCTTGACGTGGCAATAAAGTCCACTTCGAGCGGCACGTCAATCTGGCGGACCAGATCGCTCATAAAGATGAACGCTCCTTTTAATACTCCGACGACGAGCGGATTTTTATCCCGATAGTCCCGGCTGATCTGCGCGGCGACTTCCGCCACGCGCTCGCGGATCGTTTCCGAGGAAAAGAGCAGTTCTTCAATATTATCTTCCATTGTAAAGGCCTCCAGGATTACGTCACCATTATATTTCGCGAAAAGGCGGCGCATGAACCTCCACCTTCCAACCCTCTTCGCCGAACTCCATACCCTGTCCCGCCGCCAGGCAGAGACCCGGAATCCACAGCACCTCTCCCTGCCGCTCAAGCAGCGGGTAGAGCGCCCGAAACGCTCTCGGCACCTTCGCATCCGCGAGTACGGCGGATACAAGCCTGCTGCCGGACATCCCCACGGGACGGATCCGCTCCGCGGGACGCGCCGGCCGGAGCACGGCTCCATCCCCGACGCAAAGCGGCAACCAGGCCGTCCATTTTGAGGCCGGCCATGGATCGGTCTCCATCGGCGCGCGCGCGCGCGCGACGGCAAACGTCCACCCCACAGCGGGAATGTCCGTCCGCCCGGGACAGGCAAGCGCGGCCTGCGGCCAGAGAATGCCCTGTGCAGGCGCCCGCAGCGCACGCAACACGAAGTGGTCGCCCCCGTTGCTTGCCACGACGGCGCCGCGCAATTCAGCATGACCCGAGCGGCGTGCGCCGGCCAGTTGTCGGATCTGTTCAACCTGCTCAAAGTTCCAATCCAAGTGTGCCGCAAGTCTTTCTAATACTAATTTAAGCACTCTGCGTTGTAAAGCGTCAGGCAGCACCAGAAATTCGGCGCTGCGCCACGCGACCAGACCCGGCGCTCGAAACGCGAGCGTCCGCTCCAGCCAATCCTCGGCCAGGCGTCGCTGCATGTCGTCTTCTCCGCGGGCAATCAGCGCCAGCCGCGCCAGGGTGCGGACGGCATCCCCGTTAAAGTGCCGCTCAATGTACGGAATCAGTTCGCGACGAATCCGGTTGCGCTGATACTGCAAAGACTGATTCGTCGAATCCTCCACAAACGCCAGTCCGTGCAACTCCGCGTGGCGCTGCAGCCGCTCTGGAGACACGTCGAGCAGCGGTCGGGAGAGTCGATGGTCGCCCAGGGGGCGGACTTCATCCATCCCGCGCAGCCCGTGCAATCCACTGCCGCGCAGGAGGTGACCGAGCACCGTCTCCGCTTGATCACCCTGGTGGTGCGCCGTCAGAATGAGGCATCTCCCCAGCCCGTCGGCAACCTTGCGCAGCGCCTCATACCTCAATTCGCGCGCCACTGTCTCCTCCGACCCGCCGTGGTCCAATCGCCGCTTTGCGACGTCGACGCGCTGCAGGATCGCCGGAACCCCGTAGCGCGCGGCCTGCTCGCGCACAAAACGAGCGTCGCGGTCCGCCTCGGCGCCGCGCAGGCCGTGGTGGACATGGCACACATACAACGGAAAATCCACCTCCCGGCGCAACAGCGCCAAGAGGTGGAGCAACACCATGGAGTCCCGCCCCCCGCTTGTGGCCGCGACCACCACCCGGTCGGGCGCTCCCGTCACAGTCTGGCCAACGATGCGCAAAAGGTCAAGGTCAGTGTCTTGCATCATTTACGGACACCTTCCACATCACTCAGTGTCCCGTCATTGTATCAGTTTTCGCGCATCGAATCCCCCGCACCCTCAGACGCCGAACCACAGGACGGTCACCAGCGTTGCCGCGAAGACCGCCACGGCCGCCAGGAGACCCCAGTCCGTCCGGTCCCACGCCCGTCTCCTGCGTCGGCGGCCCTCCCGGCCCCCGCCCCGGCGGCCCAACCGCGCCATACCGTCGGCCGACACCTGCCGCCTTTGACCCGCGGTACGCGACAAGCGCCGCCTGAACTCATCCAGATCCCTGACTTCCCCGTCCATCACCGCCACCACCTCGGCTATCGGTCCATCTCCTGTTGCCGCGGCGCGCGCCGCGTGTTTGCGCAGCCATGCGGCCCGATCCACCGGCCGCAGACACGAGAGCCGTTCCAGGTCCGCCTTGCACAGCGGCGCCGCCAATTGCAGACCAAGGAGGGCGCACGCCGTAAGGTCGTAACGCACGTCCGCGCGACGCGAGCCGAACGCCCACCAGGCCCTGTCGTACGCTTCCGTAAACTCCTTGACCGACTGACCGACCGGCGCCACCCCGCCGAAGTCGACCAGCCGCACGTCCCCCGCATCGTTTTGCACAAGAATATTGGCGGGTTTGACGTCGCCGAAGATGTATCCGCGACTGTGCAGGAGTTCAAGCAGGTCGAGCATATTGACCAGGCAGACCGCAATCCATTCCGGGCCGCGCAGGCGGATGAACGCGTCCAGCGGCATGCCGTCGATGTATTCCATGGCGAGGAAGAAGCGTTTCACCCCGCCGATCACCGTGTCGTCCAATTCGATGCAGCGCGGCCCGATCGCGCGCCCACCGCCGTCCTGCGCGAAACGCAGCAGCCGGTCATACTCCAGCGACAGCGCCGTGGGGTTGTCCGCCACCTTCACGGCGACGCGCTCGCCCCCGCGCTCCGCGAGATAGACCGAACCGTTGGCGCCGCTCCCGACGAGGCGCAGGGCGACATATGACCCGCCGCGCCATTTGCCGGCAAAGCGGACGCCGATCGGCAACGTGTTCGCGCCTGCTTGCCGGGCGCAGTCAAACGACATGGTGTTGATGGCTCGCCGGCCATGAGGCACTGTCCAGCATCGTCTGTATCGCAAGTTCCAGCGCCGGCCCGGTCGGTGTGTTCCCCGCCGGGCGCAGGCCGCCGATCACGTCTGCAATCATTCCCGCGCCCCCGATCCGCCTGTGAAGAACGGCGGTTTCACCCTGCTCGCCGGGATATGTCACGATGAACATGTCCGATTCCCCGGTACGCGCCTTGAGTCCGAATTCAAGGTCGCGGATCGCCTCGCGCACCGCGTTCATCTTGCTCGCCATGCTGGCGGAGACGTCGATGACGAGCCCCAGTTCCAGCAAGACCTCCTCTGACATCCGATCCACCACGCCCGCCACCTTCGAACGCGTCTCCGGCGGAAGCGCGTCCGCGTCGCCGCCGATGATTCCGCGGAGTTCCGCGTTGACCACCTGCAAAAGAGTCAATTGCATCGTCTGTCTCGTCACCATCTGCACCGTTTGGGCGAGGTCGGTGGCGCGAACGATCCGGCACATCCCTCCGCCAGCGTCGGCGATGTTGCGCGCCTCCGTCCTCCCGCGCTCACCGAGCGCCCCGTCATCCACGATGCCGATCACGCTCGTCGCGATTCCCCGCCCCTTGCCCATCTGCGCGACGTACACCGGATCTGTCCCAAGATTCGAACATCCGTCGGTAATCAGCAGCAACTGGCGCAGCATCGGTTCGCCCGGCATACCGTCACTCCTCGAAAAAGGCTTACCCGACAGTATGCCCAGCGCGCGAGGACTTTATCACATGGGGGCAGGCGCACTTTATCACATGTCCCCTAAACCTGCACAAGACGCGTGGCCTGGACTTCGGCGGGCGCCCGGCGGGCGTGCCGGATGACCGGGACGTTCGACAGCTTGATCGTCGCCCAGTCCGGCTTGTGGCGCTCCATTCTCGCGCACACCACCGTCATGTCGTCGCGAATGACGCCTCCGCTCACCCGGACGGCAAACTCAAGCAACAGGTCTGCAATCACCTGGGGATCGTTGCCTTCCATCCTTTCCAGTTGCCTGCGCACCCAATCCTGCGGTTCGCGCATCTGCGAGACCGCCTCGAGGATGCCGTCCGACATGAAGACGAGGAGATCGTTCTCGCACAGGACCACCCGTTTGGTCTGCACGTCAATCTCCCGAAGAATGCCTATGGGCACACTGTCGCCCTCAATCGCCATGACATTGCGCCCGCGCTTCACATAGGTGGTGACGGACCCCACCTTGAGAAATTCCGTGTGCAGCGAGTAGAGGTCAATAATCGCCAAATCGAGCGTGGCGTACATTTCTTCCGAAGAGCGCAGCAGCAGAGCGGAATTCACCGTGCGCACCGCGACACTCTCGTCAAAACCGGCTTTGAGCAGTTGCGACACCATTCGCACGGCGGCGGTCGACTCACGGCTCGCGCGCAGGCCGTTGCCCATGCCGTCGCTGACCGTTATCGCGTAGCGACCATTGCCGATGTCAAGAACACTGAACGAGTCCCCGCTTTGCAACGCGCCGTCTTTGGCAACGCTGGCAAAGCCCGCGACGACATCGAACAGCCGCGCGGAGGTCAGCGTGACCTTCTGGTAGCTGCCGTCCTGCGACAACTCCGCCCGCTGCACGGCGATCGTCTCGCCCAAGATATCCGACAACAGGGGCGCGATGAGTTTTGCGCACTCGTCGTGACCGTTTGGATGCACCTGGAGGATCTCGATTTCCACCTTCCCTTCCTCCAATGACACGATATCAATGCCCTGCACCTCAAGGCCGAGTTGACCCAGCGCATCCACGATCTGCACCTCCTGCTTGCGACTTGCCCCATTTTCCCGCTGGATCTGGTCGGCCAGGTCCTGCATGATGGTCGCCACCCCCGACAACTGTGCGGCGACGAGGCCGCGACTCTCAGTCAACTGACGGTGGATCAGTTCCGCCCGCTGGAACGATTCCGCCGAGCGTTTCAACGTCGGGACCAACTGGTCAAGCTTTATGCAGCGACTGTACATCTCGCGGGGCGCGTCCTGCGGGGACATGTCGGGATCGTCGCGGATTGCCGCGATCGTCTTTTGCATCGCCGCGCGCGTGCCCGCCGCATCCGTCCCGAAACAGCGGTCCACCTTTCTGCACTGACTGCACAGTTCGTCAATCGTCAGATCGATTGCCCGCGTCGTCCACGCCGTCTCCTCCGCCGCATGGTCCGTCACGTCCGAGAAAGAGGACGAGAGTTGGGAGAAGACGCTGGCGACCTCATGGATCCGTGCGGTGAGCAGTTCCTTGATGCGCCTCGCTTGCCCCTGGCGATTCTGAATGAATTCGGGCGTCCCGGGAACATACCTCGCAAGGTGCGAATAGGCCGATTTTGGTATGATGAAAAACAGCGCGACCGACACGAGAGCGGCTTCCGCCCCGTGGATCACATTGACGGCCGACTGGTCGTAGAGACTGAGCGACACCGTCCCCACCAAAAATCCTCCGGCGGTCGCGAAGCGCCCCGAATCGCGCAGGACGCCGGCGAGCACGCCCCCAAAAGCGAGCATCCCGATGACCGGCGCGTAAACCAGGGCGGCCAATGACATGACGACCCCCGTAACGGCGCCGACAGCACCGCCAAGACCCGCTCCTCCCAGATAGGCAAACACCAGGACCACCAGCCGCGCAAGCGTGCCCTCAAGCGACAGGCCGGCGATGTGGACGCCGCGCAGCCCGGAGAGCACGGACGCCAGCAGAATGGCCAGTCCGAGCACTTCATCCCAGCGCAGCGGCTTTTGCGGACGCAGAGAAGAGAGCAGCGGGGGCATCTGCAAAAACATCACGGTCAACAAAAAGGCGAGGAACCCGTCCGCGGCCGCCAGCAGCGCCGAATACCAGGTGAACGTCGCCAGCGGCAGGGTGAATCCGATGCGAAAGCCGACGTCAACGGCGAATACGAGAAAGGGCGCGACGTGGATATCGACTCGTTCCACCCGTTCGAGCACATACATCAAGAGACGGTAAGCGCCAATCAGGGCGACCGTCAGGTACGGGTTGACGCCGGCGGACTGCGCGGAAAACGAACCAAGCGTCAGCCCCGCGGCCATCCACACGGCCGATCCCTTGCGCATGTAGAGCGAAGCCGCAAACGCGGCGAGCACGAAGGGTGTCAGGCCTCCCAACAGTACGGCCCGTCCGAGCAGCACTCCGACCGCCATGACCAGCAGCATGAAGACAAGCCTCCGCCCGCCTGCGTTCACCTTCTCCCGCCTGCCCGGTCCCATGCGCGCCTGCTCGCTCCGCATGCCGTAGGGGACTGCCCGTTCACCTCCCTTGGTATCCACCAGCCGCATGACGGGTCGGCCAGTACTCAGATTCTGCCTGCGAATTTGCTTACCCCCGGTCATATTGCGCACCACCCGATCATAGAATGGCTTTATTGTAGATGCCGCGCCGAGCGGATTTTGTCAATTGCTGTTGGCGCCCGCGACATATTTAGCGACAGATTGATCGGTTATTCGCGTCGCGCCGGTGTTGTCGGCGACGGTTGCGCCAGGGCCCGCGTCCATACATAATAGGACAGGTACAGCCGGGGAAGGCGTCAGGCACCGGCGCACGCCGCGAAAGACGGAGAGGTTGGACATGCGAAAACCGTGGGACGACTACTTCATGGACATGGCGAGGATGGTGGCGACCCGCGCCACCTGTGACCGAAAACAGGTTGGGGCGGTGATCGTCCGCGACAGGCGCACGATCGCTTCCGGATACAACGGCAGCGTCTCCGGAGATGTGCACTGTGAGGACCATGGATGCAAGGTGGTTGACGGCCACTGCATCCGGACCGTCCACGCCGAGAGCAATGCCATCCTGCAGTGCGCGAAGTTCGGCGTGAGCACGGACGGCGCGACGCTGTACGTCACGCATTTTCCTTGCCTTCAGTGTACCAAGCAGATCATCCAGGCCGGCATCAACCAGGTCCTGTACGGAGAAGCCTACCAAGTCGACGACTATGCGGTCGAACTGTTCGGCCAGGCCGGGGTGGCGCTCGCCCTGGTGGAGCAAATGGGCGACGCCCGCGTATAGTGGAGTATCCTACCGCAGCAAGGGGATGCTTACGATGCCGTCATGGTTGAAGAACCAATTGCTCAGGGCATTTCGCGACCGGGACAGGCGCTCGGTGGTGATGTTGAACCGCGTGTACTACAAGTACCGAAGGAACGAGCACACCCCTGCGGGTTATTCGGCCGACCAGCACTGACCTCACGCGATCTGTGGCCGCCTGCGCGCGTCATGAGCGGGTCTCTCTGTCCCATCGTCCTCCAGGGCGTCCAAAGCGCAAAATCCCTCGCCACAAATGTGACGGGGGATTACGGGGCGCGACGAAGCGATCTCCAGCCCCGGACACACATTCATCATCCACGTGCGCGCGGAGGATTTTCATCCTCCACTCCCGGCGCGCCCGCGCCATGGCGGTCTAGCCTCTGCGTCCGCCGCGTCCGCCGCGTTTCGACTCACTTCTGCGCAGTGCCTGCAGGCGGTCATCACTGTCTTTCATAAAACGGTTGATTTTATCTTCCAGGCTTTGTCTTGTCGGCCCATTATTAAAACGTGCGCGGGGTGGCCGATGAGGGGCAGGATTATCAGAAGCCTGACGGATGGACAGACCGATCTTGTTATTGTCGAGATTGATGACTTTGACGGTTACGGGATCGTTCACTTTCAAATGCTCATTGATATCACGCACGTAGCTGTCTGCGATCTCGGAAATGTGGACAAGTCCAGTTTCACCTCCGGGCAGTAAAACAAAAGCCCCAAAATGGGTTATCCCCGTAACTTTTCCTTCCAGTTTGCTGCCCAGCTCGATCGACATAAAAGCTGAAGATCCCCCTCAAAAGAGTCACTTACTCATTCCACATTATATCGGAGTCACGGAAAAGGTGTCAAGACGAGTGCCCCGATTGTCACTTTCCTGCCTGTTTTGCGGGGGTGGACACTCCGGAGGTCGAGAACAGGATGTCTCCGGGCTTGATCAGGTTGTAGCGCTGCTCTGCGATCGTGGCTATGTAGCTGTTCGAGTGGAGCGCGACAATCTCGTGTTTGAGCCGCGCGGCCATCGCGTGCTGCGCCGAGATCTGCGCCGCGACCTGCGTGCGCGCTGCGGCGTTGGCGGCCAGCAAGGGCCTCTGCACGAACCAGTACTGGTATCCGCCCCATACCATGAAAGCCGCCACGACCAACAGGCGGAGTTTGATGCGTTGGCGCCTCTTGCGCCGTTGCGCGCCGTTCAATTTCGCGACCTTGAGCTGGTTCACGGATGCCATGTTCAACTCCTCACAGGCCTGCGTCAGGGACCTTGTCACATATCCCCTAGGGGAACCGTGAAATTCGATCAGTCCGTCGCACGTCCATTTATAGCGTTTGACTGAAACCTCAAACGCTATAGCTGCCCGCTTTGGATTTCGCTCCGGACTTTTCCGCGGTTCCCCTAGGTCTCGTCGTCGTTCTCGCCGCGACGCAACCAAGCCGACAGTTTATGTCGGTACCTATTCGACGCCGCCCGTACGCGTTCCTTCCCGCGGTGCGCAAGCGGCGCGACATATTTTTTTGCCACTGCGCGCGACGCCGTTGTCGCGCCTCGCGACAACCAGACGACGGGCCAACTGATCGCGGGTTCCAGTTGCACCAGAGCGCCGTCCATGAGGTGAACCAGACGGCGCACGCCGCGAAGCAGGTAGACCACCGGCCCCACGAGCAACACGGTGACAACGCGGCGCGCGAATGCGAACACCCGGCAGATAAACCGCACAATCAGCCGCGTACTGGCTGCAACCAGAGGATGCGCCGTCTTCCAATAGATCAGCGCCCCGATGCCAAGCAGGACAAAGACGACGATTCGCACGTCGCCGTCATTGACGCCAAGCAACAAGGTGAAAACGAAAATCAGGGCGAACACCCAGAATCCAAAATCGAAAAATGGAGCAAAGCGCCGCAAGAAACGCCATTCTTCCAACGAACTGCGATAGATGTCATAGACGGTGGCAAGGACCGCTCCGGCGCCCGTCATCAGAAGAGTGGTTGCGTACTGCGTCTGCTGGTCCATGGCATCGGCCTACTTGAGCAGCTTGCCAAAGAGTCCCTTTGCCTTCGCGCCAGCGGACCCCTTGTCGTCGAAGTATTGGATGTCCCCGATGGCTCCCTCGATCGAGACGAGCCCATTTTCAAGGTGGAGGGCCTTGATGTGCAGGCCTTGCCCCCGTATGGCCATGACTCCCTTCGCCGTCTGCAGCAAAAACTCGCGTGCGTCGAACGACTCCACATTGACCACGCCCGTGATCTCGGCGTACTGCCTGTTGATCATGAGCACCTGATGTTTTTCCAGGTCCTGATGCTGTCGATCATCCGCCATTCCGGTTCGCCCACCCTTTTTACCGGCCCGAAACCCAGGCCTGTACGTTTCCATACATCCTATGGCCGGTCAAAAGGGAATAGACCCCGCCGCGCGACCGTCTTCTTGTGTTCACGCGACGAACAGCAAAAATCAGGCTCGATCACGAAGACGATGATGCGACGGCATGGGCGATCTCGCATTCTCAAGGCAAACCAAACTCCCGGGTGCGCGAGCGACGCCGTCGCCAGGACGGGCAGCCGCCCTACGGCATACCCCGCGGGGATCTGCGGCAACGCCCGCCTGCCCTGATCCAGGTTGCCACAGTTCCCCCAGGGGACATGCGATAAAGTCCTCTGCGCAGGCGATCTGATTCCAGATATAGCGTTTGAGGCTTCAGTCAAACGCTATATCTGGAATCCTTCGCCTGCTGAAATTTGGTTTATCACATGTCCCCTAGTCTTCCTCGTCGTCTCCATCGTCCGTCGGGCCGCCCGCCGGACGGTCGTCCTGCAAGACTTCGAACAGGTCGGCCGCCTGTTCCTTGCGCACCGTGGCGGCGATCTGCACGATGCGCACGACGAGCGTGCGCGCGCCAAAGCGCATCGACAGCCGATCGCCGACAGCCACTTCCGCACCGGCTTTTGCCACGCGGCCGTTGACCTGAACCCGCCCGCCGTCGCACATGTCCTTGGCCAATGTGCGACGCTTGATCAGGCGGGAGACTTTGAGGTACTTGTCGAGGCGCATTACCTGGTGACGTCGCGCAGTTTGTTGCCCGGTTTGAATGCGGGAACCGATGACTCGGGAATCGCGATCGACGCCCCCGTCTGCGGATTGCGGCCACTTCTGGCCTTGCGCGTCCTCGTCTCAAACGTTCCAAATCCGATCAGTTGCACTCTCTCGCCCGTCGCCAGGGCTTCGGAAATCGAGTCCAGCAGCGCGTTGACCGTAATCTCGACGTCCTTTTTCTTCAATCCGCTCTTCTCCACAACCCGATTCACCAATTCCACTTTGTTCATGCATTCATGCCCCTTTCCAAGGCTGATGTGGTCAGAAGCATATTCGCCCCGAAACCGCAGAAATCCTGCTGTCCATGAACAAATTGTCACGTTCTGGACTCAGGCGCGGGCCCTGACCCATCCTCCTGTTTCGCGGCTTGCCAAAACTGCTCCATTCTTTCAAGCGTCAGCTCAGAAAATTCGACGCTCTCCTGCAGCATGAACCGCTCCATCTGCGCAAATCGCCCGCGAAACTTGCGATTGGCGGCCGCGGCCGCCTGCTCGGCGTCTATACCGTGGCGGTCCGCCCAATTCACGAGCGTAAACAGGACATCGCCGAATTCTCCTGCGCGCTCGTCATCAGACGCGGCGCGCAGTTCCGCCAGTTCCTCCTCCACTTTGACCCAGGCCGCGTCGGCATCCGGCCAGTCGAATCCGACTTCGGCCGCCTTGCGGTGCAGCCTCCGCGCCTCCACAAGCGGAGGCAGTCCCGCCTTCACCCCGTCGAGCACAGACGCGGGAGCCATCCGTGCGGCGCGTTCCCGCGCCTTCACCTCGTCCCAGATCCCCTTGACTGCCTGGGCGTCGTCCGCCGTTGCACCGCCAAAGACGTGCGGGTGCCGGCGGATGAGTTTGGCGGACAGCCCCGCGATGACGTCGCGCACCTGAAAATACCCTTCGTCGCGGCCAATCTGGCTGTGCAGCAGCACCTGCAACAGCAGGTCGCCCAACTCGTCGATCAGTTCCTCCCAGTCCCCTCCGTCGATGGCGCGGGCCACCTCGTACGCCTCTTCGATCACGTACGGACGCAGCGTCTGGTGCGTCTGCGCCAGATCCCACGGACAGCCGCCGTCAGGCGACCGCAGCCGGGCGACCACCCGCAGCAGTTCGCCAAAATCGCCGGCCGCTTCGCCCGACGCCTGCGGCGGCACATACAGCGTCGTCAAGTGGTCGATGCCGGCCTGCCTGTCCAACTCGTAAAGCGGCAGGCGCCGCAGACTCTCCTCTCCCGGGACACCGATGGCGCGGACCAGCACCACCTCGTGCCCGTCTCCGTAGACCTCCGCCAGTTCGACCTTCACGTCGGCCGCCAGCGCCTGGCTGTACATCTGGACGACCACAAGGTGAACCCGTGAATTGATGTCCCGCCCGTCCACGTCCGCCGCGTCCACGATCGCCAGTCCCTCGATCGGATCCACGCCAAGACGCAGCAACATGTCGTCGAGAAAGCTTTGGCCCGGCCCGAATTCCACCTCGTGTCCCGCCTGCGGCGCGCGCTCCCGCAGCAGGCGGACAGACTTCTCGGCCACCGCAGGATGTCCGGGCACCGCAAACACCACGCTGCCCTCCCGATCGGCGATCTGCAAAACGCGCCGCGCAATTTCTTCGTACACCGCGGCAAAATCGTCCGCTTGGTCGTACACCTCGTCCATCGCAGTGAACGTCACGCCGCGCTCGCGCAGATAGGAGACGACGGGATGACGCTCCGTGCGCAATACAACGGCATGACCGGCGGTCAAGAGCGACAGCGCGCCCTGCGGCAACGCGCTCTCGGCGCCGGCGCCGAGCCCGACAATATACACCATTCCCATAGGGCGACCTCTTCCTCACACCTCAAAATCCGCGCCTGCCCCTCAGGGACCGAACAGTCCGAGGCGGCGGCAGGTTGCGGCGAGCGGTCGTCCGATGCGCGGCAGGGCCGCCACTTCGTGTTCCCGCAGCGCTCCCGAAACAAGCAGGGTCAATCCATACACCAATGCCCCGACGGCAACGCCGAGCACCGTGATCGCGCCTGCGTTCAGGCGCCCCGACAGCTCGATGTGCACCCGATGCCACTGCGCAAGAGCGGCAAACGTGCAACCGGCCATCACAAAAGTGGCGGCCGCAGGCTTCCAGATGTAGTCTCCCCACGGCACGCCCACCGTCACGTAGCGCCTGAGGGCCAGCCAGTTCAGGAGACTGGCGAAGGCGTAGCTGAACACCGTCGCCAGCGCCGCTCCGTCAATACCGAACGGCGGCACCAACAGAAAGTTTAGCGCAACTTTGAGCGCAGTGCCAACCACGAGACTCCCGACGGGCAGATAGACGGCGCCGACACCCTGCAGGCCCGCGCACAGCGACGTCTGAAGGGTGCTGAAGAATGTCGCGAGCGCCAGGATCTGGATCGCATGATAGCCGGCGCTGTTCTGAAACAGCGCGATGTCGACCGGCTTGGCCAGCACGAACAGCCCCACCGCCGCCGGCAAGGCGAACAGGGTCGTGATGCGCATGCCAAGCAGGATTCGGCGCGACGTCTCGGAATCGTCGCGCAGCGCGCTTGACTCCGAGATGGACGGCAGCAGCGCCACGCCGATCGACCCCGCCAATGCGGCCGGGAACATCATCAGCTTGGCCGCCCGGCCGGCCAGCAGGCCGAACTCACTGGTCGCGGCCGCCTGCGCCGCGCCGTGCAGCTTCAGCAGATTGGTGACCGTAAGCGCGTCGACGTTGCTCGTAAGCGGCACCACCAGCGCTCCGAGACTGACGGGAATGGAGTAGTAGACGAGTTTGCGCAGGATCGCGAACGTGGAGAGGCCGGCGCGGCGCGAACGCGCAGGGACCGCCACGCGCCGGGGGGCGGCTGCGCGAGCGTGTCCCATGCGCCAGAGAAAGTAGCCCATCACGCCGAGTCCTGCCGCTCCACCACTCACAGCGCCGAACGCGGCCGCCGCCGCCCCTGCCGGATCTCCAAAGCCAAAATGCAAGACGGCGTACGCCCCGGCGATGATGGTAACCACGCGGACGAGTTGCTCCACCACCTGCGAAACGGCGGTCGGATTCATGACCTGCCAGCCCTGGAAATAGCCTCTCATCGTGCTCAGCGCAGGCACCACCAGCAGAGCGGGCGCAATGGCGCGAATGGCGTAGACGGCCTTTGGGTCGCCCGACAGTCCGGCAAACGTCTGCGCGAAGGCGAACAGCACGGTCGCACACACCACGCCAACGACGGTCAACAGCCAGAGCGACACGCGGTAGATGCGGTGCGCCCCCTCGATATCCCCCACCGCCGCGTGTTCGCTCACGAACTTCGAGACCGCGACGGGCACGCCCGCGGTCGACAGAATGAGCAGCGTGGCATAGATCGGATACGCCATCTGGTACAGTCCCATGCCGCGATCGCCGATCACGTTTTGCAAAACCACCGTGTACACGGAACCCATGATCTTGGACAGCAGGGCGGCGACGCCGAGAATCATCGCACCGCGAATGAATGTTCGATTTGACGCCACGTCGGCATGCACTCCCGTTCCTGACCGCCACATCGCTAGGGGCCTACACGATTATACTGACAGGCCGTCCAGGATATACGGTCAGAACGAAGAGAGTGGACGCAAGGTCCACTCTCCGGCAACGCCGACACAGGCGAACGACGCAAGTCCATGCAAGGAATGAGTGCAGTCGGACAGTGACCACCGTGATCAGACAACCCTCACACAACGCCGTCGTCGCCCTCTTCCGTCACTGCTCCATCTGCTTCGAGAGAAAGCCGGCGGCGGTCTCCGCAAGCTTCTGCTCCAACTCGCCCATCTTGACCTGATCGTCGCGCGACACGAGAACGACGCTTCCGATCGGGTCGCCGTTGTACACGATCGGAGCGATAACCCTGCAGCTGACGTGGTCCCACTTGTCACGCACCAGCTGGATATCCCCGTCGGCCGCCAGAAGGGTCCGGCGATCCTCCATCACTTTTTCCAGATCCGACCCCACGGGTTTTTCCAGAAACTCCTTCTTCGAAGAACCTGCCGTAGCGATGATGGTGTCGCGGTCCGTGATGAGCGTGATATGCCCCAGCGTCTCGTTGAGGGACTCGGCGTATTCTTTCGCGAATTCACCGAGTTCACTGATGGGGGAATACTTCTTCAAAATGACTTCTCCGTCCCGATCCACAAAAATCTCCAGCGGGTCGCCTTCCCTGATGCGCAGTGTCCGCCGAATCTCCTTAGGTATCACGACCCGGCCCAAGTCGTCGATCCGTCTTACGATCCCGGTCGCTTTCATGTACTATCCAACCTCGCTTTCCACCGCCAAAGTCGGTGCAGGCTTCTCCCTGTGGTTCACAGCTCTTTGCGGTTGTCTCTTGCGCCCTGCCCTTATATTGTCCGAACCCGAACAACTTTACCAACGCATTCCGAGCTATTTCATGGAAAAAACGCCGGCGGCCGCTCCGGCGTTTTTTCCATCACTGCAGGCGGGCCGTGCTTCAGACGGTGACCTTGATATTGGCCTTCTTTTGCAGCGCACTGACCATCGCCGTGTATTTGGCCGCGTACGGCGACTTTGGATTGGACATCAACTGCTGGGCGATGGTCGACTTGACCTGCGAGATCGGCGCTGCGTGGCGGTTGAGCACCTGCATCACAAAGTACCCATACCGGGTGTGGAACGGAGACCCCAAGCGGTTCAACGGCTGCGTGAGGACGTGCTGCTGGAAGGTCGGAACCCAGTTGCCCACGGGCTGATTCGAGTACAGCCCACCGTTGTTCTTTGATCCCGGATCCTGCGAATACTGTTTGGCGAGCTTGTCCCAATTACTCACGGAAGAACTCTGCTTGAGCAGCCCGTAGATCCTCGTCGCCTCAGGCAGCGTCTTGACCAGGATGGCGCGCTGGCTGGCGGTCGTGTACTGGGCCAGATTCTGCTTGTAGTACGCTGTGATGGCCGAACTCGGGATGAGACTCGCCGCATAGTTGTTGAGCGTGATGTTCTCGGAAATGATCTTCGCCAGGTCGCTGTCCGTCAGGTTCAGGGACTGCATCTTTGTGTTCAGCGAGGACGCCGAATTCTTGTACACGCTTTGCACCAGCTGCTGCTTGAGGCTGACGACATCCTGCTGCACCTGCGCCTGCGGCGGGGTGAACCCGTGCTGCGCCGCCAGCGGCAGAAGAATCCGGTCCGACACGATATACTGCTTGACGATCAGGGCCTCGGTCGTGGGCGCGGTCAGCTTCGCCTGGGGATTGAGCAGCGTCAGCAGGCTGATCTGCTGCTGCAACTGCGATTGCGTGACGGTGCCGCCGTTGTAGGTCGCGACGACCGACGCCGCGCTCTGGCTTCCGCAGCCCGCCAGCGAAGCGGACAACACGGCGATTCCCAGAATGCCTGAAATGCGTAACTTTCGAGTCTTATTTGGCATTTTGCAACTCCTCCTGTTGCGAAAAAACGGATTTGAATTCTTCAAGCACCCGAATCGTCATGTCGAGCAACTGATCGTCCTTCAAACCGCGTCCTTCGATCGTGAGACTGTATGCGCCGCCCGTCGACTTCACGGCGGTGCGTCTGGGATACAACTGGGCGACCTCAATCAGGCGAACGCCGGAAATACGCTCATTGTGCTCCTTGCGGAGCGTAATCTGGATATTCTGCCCTTCTTTCACCACTGACGCGAGGTCGTACATGAACGCGTACGCACGTATCCGCGCGATGCGCAGCAGCATTTCCGCTTCCGCCGGAATATCGCCGAAGCGGTCCACCAATTCATCGCGCAAGTCACTTACGTCTTCCTGATTGCCGACGGCGACAAATTTCTTGTACATCTCGATTTTCTGCAACGCGTCGGAAATATACGCATCCCCGAGGTACGCGTCAGCCGAAATCTCGACGGCGGGTTCGTCGCGCTTGACGACAGCCTCCCCACGAAGTTCACGCACCGCTTCCGCCAGCATGTCGGAATACATGTCAAAGCCGACCGAACTGATGAACCCATGCTGTTCCGCACCGAGGAGATTCCCTGCGCCCCGGATGGCCAAATCCCGCATCGCAATCTTGAATCCGCTGCCCAACTCCGTGAATTCCTTGATCGCCTGCAATCGCTTCTCAGCCACTTCGGCAAGGATTTTGTCGGGCTGGTAGGTGAAGTAGGCGTAGGCAATGCGGTTGGAACGACCCACACGCCCACGCAACTGGTACAGTTGGGACAGGCCCATGCGATCCGCGTGAAACACCACGAGCGTGTTGACATTGGCGATATCCAGCCCGGCCTCGATGATCGTCGTGGACACCAGCACGTCGGTCTCGCCCTCGAGAAATGCGAGCATGACGCGCTCCAGTTCATCCTCGGCCATCTGCCCGTGCCCGACTGCAACGCGTGCCTCAGGAACCAGTCGCGCCACCCGCTCCGCGATCGAGTGTATGCCCTTGACCTGATTGTACAGGACATAGACCTGCCCGCCGCGGCCGATCTCCCGTTCAATGGCTTCGCGCAGCAGGCCGTCGCTGTATTCTACCACGTACGTTTGGACAGGGAAACGGTTCTCCGGAGCCGTCTCGATGACCGACAGGTCGCGCACACCGACCATGGACATGTGCAGCGTTCGCGGGATCGGCGTGGCGGTGAGTGTCAAGCAGTCCACGTCGCTCTTCAGTTCTTTCAATTTTTCCTTGTGGGTCACGCCAAACCGCTGTTCCTCGTCGACCACAAGAAGGCCGAGATTCCTGAACGTGATGCCCTTGTTCAACAGGCGGTGCGTACCGATCACGACGTCCACCGTGCCAGCCTGCAGACCCTGCATCACGCGCTTCGTCTCCGTCTTGCTGCGAAAGCGGCTCAGCACCTCCACCGTCACCGGAAACCCGGAAAAACGCTCGCGAAACGTCTCGAAGTGCTGCTGCGCGAGGATGGTGGTCGGAACCAGCACAGCGGCCTGCTTACCGTCAAACACGGCTTTCGCGGCGGCGCGTATCGCCACCTCCGTCTTGCCATATCCCACATCGCCGCACAGCAGCCGGTCCATCGGCCGCGCGCGTTCCATGTCGCGCTTGATCTCGGCAATCGCACGGAGTTGGTCCGGCGTCTCGTCGTAGGGAAACGTCGCCTCAAAGTCGCGCTGAAACTCCGTGTCCGGACGAAAGGCATAGCCCGGCGCCGCCTCGCGCTGCGCATAGATCTTGATCAGGTCTTCCGCGATGTCGCGCACGCACTTGCGCACCTTGTTCTTGGCCCGCGCGAACTCGCTTCCGCCCAGATGGTGCAGCCGCGGTTCGCGTTCTTCGGAACCGAGGTACTTTTGGACTTGGTTGATCTGGTCCGCGGGTACGTACAGCTTGTCATTCCCGGCGTAGCGCAGATGCAGAAAATCCCTGTGGACTCCGGCCACGTCCAGCGTGTCAAGTCCCATATAGCGACCGATCCCATGCGTGGCGTGCACGACAAAATCGCCGACCGCGAGATCCTGGTAACTCTTGATTCGGGCCGCCTCCGACGAGTCAGAGCGCACGCGCGGCGCACGGCGCTTGTTTACAAAGACCTCGCCTTCGGCAATCACCACCAGGCGGCCGGACGGAAGCTCGAACCCGCTGGACAGTGCTGCGACAAGGATGAGTGGGCGCGGGCTGTCTGGATGGAAGTGCTCGACAATCTCCGCTTCAATCGAGAAGTCGTACAGCACGCGCGCCAGGCGTTCTGCGCGCTCGGCGCTGTCCGCCGTGAATACGACGTGCTGACGCGTCTTGTGAAAGCGTGCGAGTTCAGTTTTCAACAGTGGCAATTGACCGTGAAACTGCTGCATCTGGCGCATCGACACGCTGACGGTGTGCGCCGCTGGAATGTTGCCGTGATGGCGCTGAAACAGCGTGACGAACACCTGCCGTCGCCCCCCGGCGGCAAACGTCCGTTCCACGTCCACTTCGTCCAGCATCCCGGGAACAATCTCACCGTGCTCCAGAGCCGCGGCCGTCCATTCTGCCTCTTCGCGTTGCACGCGTTCCATCGTCTCGCGCAGGCGAGTCGGCTCGTCGAAGACAAGACAACAGGACTTGTGCAGATAGTCGACCATGGTGGCGGACTTCTCCGCAAACAGCCGCCGATAGCGCACGAGTCCGGAAAACCGTTCCTGCGCAGCCATCCGCTCCGCGTCGCGCCCCACGTATCGCCGCAGGTTTTCGCGCACGGCCTCCGAACCCACGCGGCGCACCTGTTGCTCCAGTTCGCGTTCAAGGCGGTCCGCAGCGCTCGCCAGCTGCTCCGACGTGACAAGCATCTCATGTACAGGGTAGACGCGCGCCTCCTTCACCTGATCGAAGGAGCGTTGACTCTCGGCCTCAAACAGGCGGATCGAGTCCACCTCGTCATCAAACAATTCGATCCGCACCGGACTTCCGTCCAGCGGGTAGATGTCGACGATTCCTCCGCGGATGCTGAACTGCCCCCGCGCCTCTACGCGCTGCGCGCGCTCGTACCCCGCCTGGGTAAGCCTTTCCGCCGTCTCTGACAGATCCAGCGTCTCCCCGGCGCGCACATGCAGGATCGCGTTTTGCGCCTGCACGGGCGACGGAAGCGCCTGGCGCAGCGCGCGGATCGTCGTGACGACAACCGGCGCCCGTTCCTCAAGCAACGCTGCCAGCGTGCGCCACCGCAGCGCGGCGATCTCAGGGCTGTGCGCCACAAGATCGCTGTGCGAGAGTTCCCGTTCCGGGAAGAAAAATACGGCATCGGCCCCGAGACTCTCCGTCAGGTCCGCCGCGATGGACTGCGCGCTTTGCATCGAATGCGCGGCGATGGCCAGAGAAAACCCGCGCTGCGCGAGCGCCGCATAGAACAGATGGCGGGCAGATCCACTCAGCCCCGTTACCGACTGCTGCTCCACACCCTGGCGCAACAGCTGCAAGACGTGCGCAACTTCCGGCACGTCCGCAAAGTACTCGATGAGTTCACGCACCCGATTGGCTCCTATCCCGGAAAATCAAATCCGCCCAGGCCCTCCCTGTCGACCCCCACAACCGCAGACGACATCCCCCGGGAACCCGGACGTCACTGAATCGGCGTCTGTGAGAGCAACAGATCGGGGTGGCTGCGCAGCGCAGACTCGCAGTATTCGCAGACCGTTCTGACATAGGTCGTGTCTTGTGCCCCGTCATATTGAATCATATCCGCCTGCTCTTCCGCCGTCAAAATGGAAAATCCAAGCGCCTCCACAGGAACGCGCGATCCGTCGATCACACCCATGAAGGCCTTGCAATACTTGCAATAATATACTATTTCCATCGTGAGCGCTCCCCGTTACCGGCAAATCGGCGCCTGAAACGAGCCGTTCTGGTAGTATGGGGAGCAGTCGACGGCTTTAAACATTGAAGTGGTTCATGACCACCGGAAAGGCCGAGTGGCAGGCTTGCCAGGCGGCCTCCGCGGCACGGTCGAGCGCTTCGTCGACGAGTTCGCGCTCGGGCTTGGAAAACCGCGTCAGCACGTGGTCTATGACCGCGACCCCAACGGGCGGGCGGCCGACGCCGATGCGGACACGCGCAAAATCGTCCCCGCCAATATGGCTTATGACGGACTTGATCCCGTTGTGCCCTCCAGACCCGCCCTTCTCCCGCAACCGGATGCGTCCGACCGGGAGGTCGAGGTCATCGTACACGACAAGCAGTTCACGCGCCGGGTCCATGTTCAAGTAACGGACAGCCTCGGCAACCGACTGGCCGCTCAGGTTCATGAACGTCTGCGGGCGCAGGGCGACGATCCGCTTCCCCTCGCCCTGCACCTCGTGCACCAGCGCCTGAAACCTTCTCTTCCCGACCGCTCCGGGCGCGTGTTTGGCAAGCAGCCTCTCGACGGCCTGGAATCCCGCGTTGTGCCGCGTGTGCTCGTACTCGCGCCCGGGATTGCCGAGTCCCACAATCAACCTAATCATCGTCGAAGAGTTCGCTGATCGAACGCTTTTCGTGAATCCGCAAGATCGCCTCGGCGATGAGCCTTGCGACGGACAGGACGACGAGCTTGTCCATGCGCTGCTCCGCGGGAACGGCGATGGTGTTGGTCACGATCACTTCCTGGATCGGAGACGCCGCGAGCCGCTCCATCGCGGGCGGCGAGAGAACGGGATGCGTGCAGCAGGCGTAGACCTCGCGCGCGCCGTACTCCATCAGCGCCTCCGCGGCGAGTGTGATCGTGCCCGCCGTGTCGATCATGTCGTCTATGAGAATGGCGGTTTTCCCGGCGACGTCGCCGATGATGTTCATGACCTCGGCCACATTGGGACGGGGACGCCGCTTGTCGATGATGGCAATCGACGTGTTGAGCCGGACAGACAGATGACGGGCGCGGGTGACGCCGCCGAGGTCCGGCGACACCACCACGATGTCCTGCAATTCCTTTGACGCCAGATACGTCGCCAGGATCGGAAGACCGAGCAGATGGTCCAGCGGGATATTGAAAAAGCCCTGAATCTGCCCCGCGTGAAGGTCCATGCAGATCACGCGGCTCGCGCCGGCCGTCTGAATGAGGTCGGCCGTCAGCTTCGCCGTGATCGGGTCGCGCGCGCGCGCCTTGCGATCCTGTCTCGCGTATCCATAATAAGGAATGACGACATTGATCGTCTTTGCTGAAGCCCGCTTCAAGGCATCCACCATGATGAGCAGTTCCATCAGCCGCTCATTGACCGGCGCCGACGTCGGCTGGATCACGTACACGTCCGTGCCGCGTACACTCTCTTCAAGATCGATGTGGACTTCTCCATCCATAAAACGGGAAATATTGCACTTCCCCAACTCCACACCCACCAGGCCGGCAATTTCAAGAGCCAACTCAGGATTGGCGTTGCCGCTCAATATCTTGAGCTTGGCGTCATGGTACGCCAACGGTTCTCAGCTCCTCACTTCTTCCCGTCCTCAAGCCGCGTCCGCAGGACAGCAGCGTATCCAACCTTGGTGGTCTGCCTTTCCCTGGCGATGGCGAAGCTGCCAGCCGGCACCGGCTCCGTGATCGTGGAGCCTGTCGCGATGTATGAACCGTCGCCAATTTCCACGGGCGCCACGAGATTCACATTACACCCTACGAAACTGTCATGGCCAATGATCGTACGATGTTTGCGAAAACCGTCATAGTTAGCCGTCACCACGCCGCACGCGACATTTACACCGGTCCCCACATCGCTGTCACCGATGTAGGCGAGATGGCTCACCTTTGTATCATTCCCAATGTTCGAGTTCTTGACTTCCACGAAATCCCCAATCTTGACGCGCTCACCGATATCGCTTCCAGGGCGCACATAGGCAAAGGGGCCGACAGACGATCCGGATCCCACACGGCTGTCGGTCACCACAGAACGGACGACCTCTGCGCCGTCTGCGACGTGCGCGTTCATCAGTTGCGCGGCGGGTCCGATCACACAATCCTCTCCGACGACGGTGGCGCCCTGCAGATAGGACCCCGGCCACACCACCGTGTCCCTGCCGATTTCGACGTCCAGTTCCACGTAAGTGCCCGAGGGATCGATGAATGTCACGCCATTTTGCATATGCCGCAACAGGATGCGTCTGCGCAACTTTTCTTCGCAACCGGCGAGTTACACGCGGTCGTTCACGTTTGCGATATCGTCCGCGTCCTGGACGACCACGGGCACGACAGTCTCGCCCGCATCCCGGAGATGCAGGACGCAGTCTGTCAACAACAGTTCGCGTTGCGCGTTTTCAGA
>JAKACX010000020.1:11817-36889 GCA_021821055.1 Bacillota bacterium | reverse complement strand
AGGCGGACGACAAATCGCACCTGATCATGGAGGATCAGGATGTCTGCGCGAACTGTGAAACGACGGAATGCAATTTCTTTTGCCCGGCGGACGTCTACCTGTGGCACGGGGATGAAAAGATGACCAGCGTCGCGTTCGAGAATTGCATCGAATGCGGAACGTGCCGTCTTGCCTGCCCGGACTACAACATCAAGTGGGTCTACCCGACGGGCGGATACGGCATCACGTACAAGTACGGCTGAGAGGTCCGGCCGAACTACCTGTGCTGGGTCGGGGCGTGGCCGTACCAGGCCAGCTCGCCCGGTTTCTCTGAGGCAGTCCATGCGGCGCCCGTGAATGCGGTCCATCATCCGGGCGCTGTTTGCCTTTGCGAAAGGCGGGGACAGATACCGCCCTGCGGGTGTGGGGCGGGAAGCGGTGTGGACGGCGTGAAACTATACGGGCGGAAAGTAACAATAGTTTAGATAGCATTAGAGTTCCGTGTAACTTCTTTATCTTGTGAACGGACTGGTCTATACTGTCCACGGCGGTGTTTCCACGGCTGTGTCGTGAACCGCACACAGAATACGTGAACACGTGGAGGTGGCTCTTGTGGAGCATACATACTTGGGACGCACCGGGGTAAATGTAAGCCGTTTGTGCCTCGGCACCATGAATTTCGGACCCAACACGGAGGAACGCGACGCTTTTCGCATCATGGACGCCGCGCTCGACGCGGGGATCAACTTCTTTGACACAGCCAACGTCTATGGCGGCCGCGACCGTCGGGGCTGGACAGAGGAGATCATCGGTCGCTGGTTCGCTCAAGGCGGCGGACGCCGTGACCGGGTTGTGCTCGCGACCAAGGTATTCGGTGAAGGAATGGACCAAAACGACGGACCGAACAATGTGCGTGGGCTGTCCGGCTTCAAGGTCCGCCGGCACCTGGAGGCTTCCCTGAAGCGTCTGCAGACGGATCGCGTTGAGCTCTACCAGATGCACCATGTGGATCGTCGGACGCCTTGGGAGGAACTGTGGGAAGCGTTCTCGGTCCTTGTGAACCAAGGGAAAATCATGTATGTCGGCGCGAGCAATTTCGCCGGGTGGCATCTCGTCAAGGCTCAGGCGGCGGCCAGGGAACACAGGTTCTTGGGCCTGGTGTCTGAGCAGCACAAGTACAGCCTGCTCTGCCGCACGCCTGAACTTGAAGTGTTGCCGGCGGCGCTTGATTTGGGCATCGGGGTGATACCGTGGAGCCCTTTGGCGGGCGGTCTGCTCGGCGGGAACGCACTGAAAGCGCAACCCGGCTCGCGTTCGGCCGGACAGCAGGAGCGCGCCAACGAGATCCGTGGGCAACTGGAAGCGTTCGCGGCGCTGTGCCGGGAGATCGGCGAACGGGAGGATGTCGTGGCCCTGGCGTGGATGCTGGCCAACCCGGCCATCACCGCTCCGATCATCGGGCCGCGCACGATTGAGCAACTGCAGGGATCGCTGAGGGCCGTGGAAGTGGAACTCAGCAGGGATGTCCTCGCGCAGTTGGACGGCATATTTCCGGGACCGGGCGGTCCCGCTCCGGAAGCGTACGCCTGGTAGAAGAAGTGGATTTTCAGGACATGGGAGGCGTTTGTGTGGAGTACCGCAGGCTTGGCAAGAGCGGCGTCAAGACATCCGAGATTGCACTTGGCAGTTGGCTGACGTACGGCACGGTGACCGAGCGCGAGCAGGCGGCGGCGTGCGTGAGGCAGGCGTACGAGCTCGGCGTCAATCACTTCGATTGCGCGAACGTTTACGGCTCCACTCCCCACGCCGCCGAGGAAGTGTTGGGCGCAGCGCTCAAAGAGTATCCGCGCGAGAGCTACATCCTGACCACGAAGGCGTTCTGGCCCGCAGGCAAAGGAGTCAATGACCGCGGCCTGAGCAGGAAGCACATCTTTCAGGAAGTCGAGAAGAGCCTGCGTGCGCTTGACGTGGAGTACGTGGACATCTTCTATTGCCACCGCTATGACCCGGACACGGACCTGGAGGAGACGCTGCGCGCAGTCGACGATTTGATCAGCCAGGGCAAGGTGGTGTACGGCGGCATCAGCGAGTGGCCGGCCGACAAGATTGCGGCGGGTGTGCGCATTCAGCGCGAGTTGGGATTCCACAAGTTGGCGGCCAGTCAGCCGGTCTACAACATGCTCAACCGCTACATCGAGTCTGCCGTGGTCCCCATCAGCGAGGAGGCCGGCATTGGCCAGGTCGTCTTTTCGCCGCTGGCACAGGGCATCCTGACAGGCAAGTACAGGAAGGGCCAGCCGCTGCCGGAGGGCTCGCGGGCCGACACGGACTCTGTGAAGCAGTTCATCGAGCGGCAATTGACCGATCCTGTCCTGGACAAAGTGGCCCAATTGCAACGCATCGCCAAGGAGAGCGACCTCTCCGTCGCCCAACTGGCATTGGCGTGGGTCTTGCGCCTGCCGGGCATCAGCGCGGCCCTGATCGGCGCGTCGCGGCCGGAGCAGGTGGTCGAAAACGCCAAGGCGTCCGGCGTCAAGCTCGGCGACGACGTCCTGTCCTCCATCGAAGAGGTGCTCAAGGCCTGACCAGTCAGGCGTCGAGCGCTCATCCGCGCGGCGGTAAAAAGGAGGGCCCGTGAAGTCGGGGCCCTCCTTTTTACTGGTTTGGCGTGTGTCCCCGGCATCATAGCTGAAAGTGTGCGATGCGCTGCTGCAAGTCTTCCGCGGTCTGCGCGAGCGACGAGGCCGATGCGAGGATCTCTTCCATGGCGGCCAACTGCTCCTGCGCCGCGGCGGACACCTCCTCGGTGCTCGCCGCCGTGCTCATCGCCACGTTTGAGACCTCCGCGATGGCCGCGCGCGCCGTCCGCACCTCCTCCGACATGTTTCGCGCCGCCTGGGAATTGTCGCGAATCTGCTGCGCCACATCGCTCACCGCGCGTTCAATGTTTGCGAACGACGCCCCCGCGGATTCCGTCGCGGTGATGCCAGACGCCACTTCGCGAACGACCGAGTGCGTGAGTTCGCCGGACTTCTCCGTGTCGAGGCGGATGCCGCGCGTCATGACGGCGATTTCTTCCGCCGAACGCGCCGTCTCCTCCGCGAGTTTCTTCACTTCGGTGGCCACCACCGTGAATCCGTAGCCGTGCTCACCGGCGCGCGCCGCCTCGATGGAGGCGTTGAGCGCGAGCAGTGCGGTCTGGGCGGCGATATCGCTGATCACCTTCACAACGTCGCCAATCTGGGAGGAGCGCTCCGTGAGGCTCTGCATGCTGCTGTTGAGTCCGGACACCGTGGACTGAATCGACGTCATTTGGTCCACCACGCGGCGGATGACCGCGTTGCCCTCGGTGGCGAGTTGGACGGCGACCTGAGCCGCGGCCGCCGAGTTCGACGTGCTGCCCGCGATCCGTTCCGCTGTATCCGAGATGCCGTTCACCGTCGTGCGCGCCGCGTCCGTGGAGGCTGACTGCTGCTCTGCGCCGCTAGCGACTTCTTCCATCGCTCCTGCGATCTGTTCCGTGCTGTCGCTTGTGTGTCTGGCGCCTTCGCGCAACTGCGCGGCCGTTTCCGCGACTTCCTGGGACGCGTGCTTGACTTGGAGAATGACGTCGCGCAGGTTGTGCAGCATGGCGTTGAATCCCTTCGCCAACATGCCGATTTCATCGCGGCTTCGGACAGCGAGCTGAGCGCCGCCGAGTTCGCCCGCCGCGATCTGCTGCGCCCTATCCGCGATCGTGCGGATGGGGGACAGCAGACGGTGCAACATCCACAGCACGACGCCGCTGAGCACGATGGAAATCGCGCCGCCGATCAGTTCGACGAGTTCCATGAAGTGGGCCGTGCTGATCGCCTGGCCCGCCCGCAACGCCATGAGCGCTCTTCCGAAGCCGTCGATGCGCGCCAGAGACGACGTCAGGGCGTTGGACGCCGCGGAGTTTTTCAGGTACATGATCTGCGTTGCCTTGAGGTGGTCCGTGTAGTTGTAGCGCCGCACCTGGTTCCAGAAGCTCTCATACGTGCGCGCGTTGCTCTTCGCCTGTGCGAGCCAGACGGCCTGGGACCGTCCGGCCAAGAGCGGGGTCAGCTTGCGCAGTGACCCGTTGAGCACATCCTGCGACGCTTCGATCTGCTTGAGCGTCGCGGTGGAGAGCGACGCATTGTGAAAGCGATACAGGCCGACCCACATATTGGACTGATCATCCATGTTCAGGAACGCGGCGTTAGCGTCGTGCGCGTACTGGCTGATCAGGATGTCGCGGTGCGCCAGGGCAGAGATGCTGGTTTCAACGCGGCGGGAGAGCACAGTGTTGATGGCGATGACGCCGACGATGGCGAGCACGGCGATCATGATGATCGAGAATATCTTCACAAGCAGTCTTTCGGCAAACATCGTCATTCGATATCGTCACTTTCGATGGTATAGTATGGTGCTGGTCAACTTTACCGGTAAACCCCGTCCCTCCCTTGTCCAATATTCATGTAATCATGTCGAATCTTATATTAACGTAAACGCGTCTTGATTTCACTATAAAATTTGCGGAGGAATCATTCAGAATCAATCGTGTATCGATTCATGCCTTCATTGTGCGTTATTGACTGTCTTTTGCCGCGATGAGAGGTGTAAAATAGCGTTGCGCGCCGGTCGCGCGCCATCGTGCGAAAGCAAATACATATCGGGTGATGATGCGGATGGACGTCAGTCAAACGGAGCGGCTCGCCGAGACTCCGGCCGGACTTCGGGAGGAGATCGGGCGGTCGCTGTTCGGATTGGAACACGCGGTCGACCACCTCCTGATCGCAATGGCGGTGGAAGGGCACATTCTGCTCGAAGACGTCCCGGGAGTCGGCAAGACCGCCCTGACGAAGAAATTCGCAGATCTGTGCGGGCTGCGGTTCAAACGCATACAGTGCACGCCGGACATGCTGCCGTCGGACATTCTCGGCGGTCTCATCTACGACCCCAGGACGACGGAATTCCGCTTTCGCCCCGGTCCGATCTTTACGCACATCCTGCTGGTGGACGAGATCAACCGGGCGTTGCCCCGCACGCAGTCGGCCCTGCTCGAGGCGATGGCCGAGCGGCAGGTGACGGTCGACGGTCAGACGTATGCGCTGCCCGCTCCGTTTCTCGTTATCGCCACGCAGAATCCCCTCGAGTCGCAGGGTGTGTTCCCGCTGCCTGAGGCGCAACTCGACCGCTTCATGATCAAGGCGAGTCTCGGCTATCCGTCGCCCGAGGCGGACCTGAAGATGCTGCGGTTTCACCTCGCGCGGGACGCGTCGTCGGCACCATCACCTGCTGCGGCACCTGCGGCTTCGGCACCTGGCGCGGCGCCAGGCGCAGACCCCTTTGCGTCGTCGCCGGCACCTGCGGCGTCGGTGCACCCCGCCCCGTTCCTCAAGCGGATGCGCGATCAGGTGGGCGGCGTGCGCGCGAGTGAGGAGATTCTCTCGTACATCTCGGGGATTGCCCGCGCCACCCGCGAAGATCCCGGAGTGGTCGCCGGGATGAGCCCGCGCGCGATGATCATGCTGGCGCAGGCGGCGCGTGCAAAAGCGGCGCTCGATGGGCGGGATTTCACGGTTCCGGATGACGTGGCGGAGATGGCGCCCTTGGTCATTCTTCACCGCATGGTCTTTGAGGGGGGCGCTTCCATGCAGGAATTGGACGCGGCGGCGTGGCTGCGCGAACTCCTTCAGTCAGTCCCGGCGCCGGTCGACACCCCTTCCGGCGGATGAGCCTGCTCATCATCCTGCTCGTCCCACTCTTGCTCGCCGCCTGGCTGTATCTGTGGCGCAGGCGGGTGGCGCCGCGCATCGCCGTGTCCATGGCCGTTTCCTCCGCGTCCCTTCCGTACGGCAGACACACCGACCTGACTGTGCGTCTGATCAATCCCGCCCGGCTGCCGGCGCCGCACGTCGTCTGTACCTTTGTGCTGCCGGACGGTCTCCAACTGGTCCCGCCCGGCCATCCGGACGAGGACGATGCGAGGATGCGCAAGTGTCGCGTGGCGCTCGGACTGGGTCCCCGGCAGGAGACGGACGCGACCTTTCGCGTATATGGGTGTCGCCGCGGGCGCCAGGCCGTTACCAAGTGCAGTCTCGTTCTGGGCGACGGGCTCACGTCGCGCGAGATCGCCGCGACCCGCGAAACGTCCGTCGAGGTGGTCGTACATCCGCGCTTGCTGAGCGAGAGCCGGTCCGTCGCGATTGCGCAGCAGCGGTTTGGCACGTCCTCCATGCGCCGCAAGCTGTACGCGACGTCGCTTGACTGGATCAATATCCGCGCCTATCAGCCGGGCGACGCCTTTCGCGACATTGCCTGGCCGCTAACGGCGCGCAGGGGCGAACTGGTCGTTCTCGAACGGGCGCCTTCCATCGAACGGCGCGTCGTCTTTCTTCTCAATGCCCAGATCAGCGAGACCCACTGGAGACACAACTCGGCGCCTGTCAATCGCATCTATGAAGAGGCGTTGGCCGCGGCTGTCAGGCTGATGAGCGAATACACGCACCTGACCGTGCACACGAATGCCGTTTGGCGGCGGCGCACGAAGGGACAGCGCTACCCTGCCATCGAATTCTGCGGACTCGGACAGGCGCAGGTGGCGCGGCAACTGGGGCATTGGCTGGGGGGCCTCTCGACGTACGCCGAGACCGGGTTTGTTCGCGCCGTCGAGCGCGTCGGCGGACTCCTCGCGCAGCCTTGCGAAGTTGTCGTGTTCACCGCCTATGAGGATGAACCACTGCAAAATGCGTACGCGCGCCTGCGCAGGAGAGGGCACCACGTGAGCGTGTTGGCTGTCTCGGCGGGCAATGGGTCGGGGACTCGGGAAGCGGGTGATGTTCCGTGAACATCCCGGGAATGATTGCCGACGTGATCCTGATTATGGGTATGGTGTATACATACGCCGCGGCGGCCGATCCCGCGCGTCTCTACGTCCTTTGGACCGTGTTCGCGTACGCTGCGGTCGCAGGCGTCTGGACGGTGGTTGTCGCGAAGAGACGCCGTGCGTGCTTGCGCGGCGTGGGGGCGTTCACGCTCATCGCGTGGGCTCTTCTGGCATGGCAGGTCAACTTCCTTGTGTGGTTTCTGGCAGCGGTTGCGACGGCCATCTTCGCGGCGCGGCGATGGAGGGCCGTGGCGGACGGAGGAGATCACGATCGCCAGCACGTCCGTCTGTTGATTGACCTGGCGCCGATCGGCCTGACGCTGCTGATCGCCCTGTCGGCGGCGGGGACGGTGCAGATTGCCGCCGCGTGGTTCGCATTTGCGACTGTCATGCGGCTGGTCGCCATGCGCAGCGGCGCCATCGCACTCGCCCGGCAACAGGGCGCGACGGGAGGCAGTCTGCGACGGCCGGTGGCGGTAATCGCGGCGCTGCTCGCCGTGGTGTTGTTTGTCCTGTTCCACTCCTCGGCGGTCCGCTTCGGGCTGCTGTGGCTGGCGGCGGCGGCGGTTCTCTTGCTGGTGGCGCTGTCGATCAGGCGGCGCGACTGGATCGTGCTGCTCGTCGCGATCGGCCTCCTGTCGCTGCTGCTGTTGCTCCGGCCGACAAAACCGAAGAAGTTGCCGACAACTGCACAACACCCGCAAGGATTGCACAGACACCTTTCCCCGCAGCACGCGTCGGCGTTTCCCGTGCACGACTTGGGCGCGTGGGCCGTCGCGGCCGTCCTGCTGCTTGTCGCGTGGCTCATTTGGCGCCGGTCGAACCGTCTGCAGGCCCCGGTCAACCCGACACCCGCATTCGGTGACCCCGTCCTGCGCCGCAAGCGCGTCACCGGGCGCGGCCGCGGCAGGCGGACGCGAACGCCGCTCTCGCAGTTGTTCGTCCAATGCGTGCGCGAAGGCCTTCCGCGCGAATCGCGCATAGAACCGGGAGAGACCGCGCGGCAACTTGTGGAACGAATCCGCTCCCATCACCCTTCGACGGCGTTGGTCGACATGCTGGAGGCGTACGAGGGCGAGCGCTACGGCGGCACGCGCTGCGCGGCGCAGCGCGTATCCGCACTGCGTGAGGAGTTGGCCCGCGACGGCGTGCTGCGTCGCGGTGACTGATCCGCCGCAGGAGGGTCGGAGGATCGGAGGATCGGAGGAGGTTCACCGTGCGAAAGTTGACGGTCTGGGTTGACGCGGATGCTTGTCCCCGGACGGTGCTCGAGATTGTCCGACGCTACTGTGGTGCGTGTGGCATCCCGGTGACCACCGTCAGCACCTGGCGCCACGAGTTCGCCGGGGAGATGCACGTGACGGTTGACGCCGCGCCGCAGGCGACGGATCTCGCGATCCTGGCGCGTATGGAACGGGGCGACGTGGTGGTCACGCAAGACTACGGACTCGCCGCTCTGGTCCTCGCGCGCGGCGGACACGCCATCTCTCCGGGAGGGCAGCATTTTACCGCGGACAACATCGACGCGCTGCTCGCGGCGCGCGCTCACGCCGCGAAGCTGCGGACATCGTCGCACAGGCGACGCTCGGATCGGTCTGGCCGTCCACCGCGTGGCCCGGCGGCGCGGACGCGCGCGGATGACGAGAGGTTTTCGCGGGAATTTGCAAGACTCCTTGAACAACACGGTGGCGGAATAGGTCTATAGTAGCGCGCGGCTCAGGGCCATATCGTGCTGAGGAGAGTGCGTTAACCCCAGGATGCCATGCCGAGGATGCCATACGTCCACTCGTGCGTACAATAGACACTGAATTTGGCGCTATCGAACCATTTACTTACAATTATTCACGCATTAGCACCGCTTTTTGGTGTTGTGCACGAAATAGCACCAAAGAGTATTATTAATATAGTAATATTTAGGCGTCCTAAGCACGGTTTTTGTGCTTAGGATGCCTTTCTCGGCCGTCCATGCCATCTGCGGGCCGTGTGCCGGTGAACCACATGTACATCCTCACAATGAATCTATTTCCATTAGCTGAAAGCGCCGTAAAGCATCGCGCTTGAGCGCTGAGGATATAGGGCGTATCTTTTGATCTTCGTTCTGGAAATAGATAGATCATAGTAGTATGCTTGTGCCATGGAATACAAAGCCAATCGAAATGTTGTGTGCTCTTGCAAGTATCAGTGGTCTCTTGCAAGTATCAGTGGTCTGGTGCCCCAAATATCGTCGCGGCCTACTCGCAAGCGGTGTGGATGAGCGCCGTCATTTTACATTGGGTCATGGAGTATGCATTTTATCCCTCTCGAATCCTCGCGACAAGCCCCGACCCCTGAGTGCTGAGTCCCCCCGAGTTGCGCGCAAGACGTCCATCCAATCGGTCTTAACAGCCGCGCCAGCGCGCGGCACGTTGAGCCGGGCTTAGTGAATAGGCGTTCTGGTATCCGCATACCTTCGTTCTAGAAGTGAAGTCCGCCGAGTCCAGCTCTTTTCCCGCGAACTTCACGGACACATGGGCAGCCAATCATTTCGCACGACGCTACCACACAGGATGGAAATTTTGGTATGATGTAAGGGTGACTGGTGAGGAAAGTAGTCTGACTACCGTGCTGTGTGCCCGATGGTAGACTTCTGCCGTGTGGTTTTCCGGGTAGACCGCCATGGCGCGGGCGGGCCCGGAGCGGAGGATGAAAATTCGCCGCGTCACGGTCGCACGCCAACCCGACCGTGGGCCAGCGGTCGAACGAAGGCTTGCTCGGTCGCCCGTGTCCCTTTGCTCGTCGCGAGTTTCGCGACAGCGTTGTCGAGCAGGAGCTAAGGGGCACGGGCGGCAGGCACGGACCCGACGGCAGGCGCAGACCCATCTGCCGGGCAGTATAATTGTTGTAGATCGATGGAGGTGCAGTGTATGGCGGCGGTGGGGCTGTTCATCTGGCTGTTGATGTGGCTGCTGCCCATGATCATCAGTGGCAATCTGGCAAGCCGGCAGGGAAGAAATGTCCCGCTGTGGGTTATTCTCTCGTTCTTTTTTGGGTGGATTCCGACCATCGTCCTGCTGGCTATGTCGGGTATCTAGCCTTCCGATGGATCGGTCCGTCGCAGGTCTGTCATCGATAGCGTCCGACTGAAGCCTCGGACGCTATCGATGTGTGTGTTGGATTTGCTCCGGACGATTTCACAGTTTCCTTTGGAGCGCTCAACTGCGCAGTTCCGGGCGGTCCTTGTTTTCGGGCGCCGGGACCGGTTCGCTGAATTCACCGTTGCCGAGCGCGTACGCGATGTACTTGACCTTGCATTTGCTGCAATAAAACGTCTCGTAATGAGATGAAAATCCAACCTGTTCGAGATGTCCGTCGCTTCCACAATGTGGACATAACATGGGCTGGCCCCCTTGTGTCAGTCTGCGAAAGGGATATGTGTTCGCGCAGTCACAGTATAACGCAGGGTATCTTTTGTGTCATCATATTATCGCCACATGACAGATGGATATTTGCTCTCATTCAGATGCCCGTTGCGCGCCCTGCACTACACCTCGCACTACACCTCGCACTACACTCCGCACGCCGCGTCGCGTGCGGGCGTCCGAATCACGCTTCGCGGGCGCGGTGCTTGTCTTCCAAGTAGGCCGCGATACTCTCCCAGTGAAGCAGTGTCAGCGCGGCGATGTCCGGGTCGAATTGCGTACCTGAGCCGTCCGAGATCTCCTGTCGGATGCGTTCGATATTGAGGGCGTCGCGATAGGCGCGCCGCGAAGCCATCGCGTCCAAGGAGTCTGCGACGCATAGAATGCGGCCGATGAGCGGGATCTGCGTCCTGTCCAAGCCGAGTGGATAGCCGCGTCCATCCCATCGTTCGTGATGATATTTGACGCCATCAATCAAGGATGGTGACATGCCGAGGCGTTCACACAGTTTGGCTCCTTCAACGGGGTGGCGCTTGATCACGGTGAATTCCTCTGCCGTCAAGCGGCCGGGTTTCAACAGGATCTGGTCCGGGACGGAGAGCTTACCCACATCGTGGACGAGTCCGCTCTCGTAGACGAGTGTGGGATCGATCCGTGAGGAGTGATACTCCGCAATCATGCGTCCCATGGTTGCCACGCGGTCGGAGTGGCCGAACGTATACGTGTCCCTGGCTTCTACGCTCCTTGTGAGCACGCGGATGGTCTGGAGGTGGGTGGCTTCTCTGACGGATGTTCTCAAGAGAAAGCGCATGATGAAGTAGATGAGAAAAATCAGTTCCAGAAAAACGGTGACCCCGTCGAACAGATTGGCCATGGTCGCTGACTGCGACAGTCCGGGAGCATCCGACAGGGTCAGGACCACGAGAGCGGCCAGTGATGTGACCGTTCCGAATATGTATGTGGCGCGGTCCTTGAACAAGAGGGAGAAGACCGGCACGAGAATAAAGCTGCCGGAAAGGGCCCATTCCCTCATCAGGGCGAAGACCAGGGAGACGACGACGAGCGCATTGGCGGTCAGGATGTATGACATGAAGCGTCGCGCCCATGGAACCGCGATGAGGGAAGGCAGAAAACCGACGGTCAGAATGAGGGCGATGACAGGGTACTCGTAAAAACGGGCCACAAGGAAATTCCGGATGGTGAGCATGAACAGGGCAAGCAGGGTTGCGGTCTGTCCGATGAGAATGAGTGTCCTGATCCGGCGTGCGGTCAATAGTTTGGCATTCATGTGGCGACCCCCGGGTGCTATGCTGCGACCTGAACATGGTGCGAGCCAGTGTCCGCAAATATAAGATTTGCAAATACCTACGTATTATATAATAAAGGCGGAAACGGGGTGCGCGCAACGTGACGATTGAATCGGAGGTCGACCAATCTGAACGGCGCAGGCAATGTAACATGGTTCGACGGGCTCGCGAGGGGTCGCCGCGCGAGCCACGGAATGTGATAAATCAAATTCTGTCGTAAACGGTCATGACGCGTCTGATTGAGGCACGGCGTCGTCTTCGAGACTGGCGGCGAGGAACGCCGCAAAGTCGGCGTCGGGGATCGTGTAGTTCGTTGGGACTGACGAGTAGACAACGTCCCACACGGTCGGATCGGGAACGACCTCCGGCGTCGTCCCTGATTCGGGGAACAGCGCGTCGTACACCGAGGGTGGAGCGCTTTGCCAGTCGGCCTGGCTTTCAGGATGGTCCGCGCGCCCTTCCGGCTGCTCCGGTCGATCCGCGGTCCAGTCTTCGGCTTGGGTATCCTGCCTGTCTTGCCGCGGGTCTTCCTGACCGTCATCGGACGCGTCCTGAGCCTTGCCCGGAAACGTACCGGAACCGGGCAGCGCACTCACCGCCGGATCGCCGGGCACAGTGGAGGGTGCGCGACGGCGTGTCCCGATTCCCCTGCGCGGGGAGGACCAGAGCGACGTGAACGGGCTCTGGGACGATGGGCCGGACGTGCGGCGACTGACAGACCCCTGACCGGCAGCCGTATCACGACTCTCCGGCTCGCGTCGCCGACTGTCGGTCGCGCCGCCTGACCGCAACGAACGAATCTCGGTCATTAGCCTGCGATTCTCGGTTCGCAGCGCGTCGTTGTCCGCCAGCAGCCGGGACACATTCGCCGTCTTCAGTTGCAATCGCAGCGCGCGCAACGCCCGCTTGAGTTCGCCATTCTGCTTGCGCAGTGCGTTGACGCGCCGCGAGAGAGCGGGCTTCGCGACCACCGTGCCTAGGATCGGCGCGGTGCGCACTGCGGCCTGTCTCCGCTGGGGGCGCTTCCTGCGCCCTTTGGCGTTGCCTCGCGAGGCCGCCCCAAACACCAGGACTCGCCTGGCTGCGGTCGTCCTGCCCGACACAGCGTCTCTGCTCCCGGTTCCGGACCCGCGCCTCATCGGAGTCCGGCCTGCGGCGGTCCGCCCGCCTTCCATGGCTGCGGGTCGATGCGCCATTGCGTCCACCATCCTTTTCATGTAGGTTCATGTCCCCTTGGGGACATGTAATAATCCAAATCAGGGCAGGCGCAAACCGACGTCTGTAGCGTCTTATTAAAGCCTCAGACGCTACAATGGACCGATTGCGCCTGCATCGAGGACTTTATCGCATGTCCCCGACGTGCCTTGCGTATACCGCCAGGGTCCGGTCGATCATTGTCTGCACGGACCACTGGTCCAGCGCCCATTTGCGCGCGGCGCGTCCGAGCACTCGGCGGTGGTCGTCGTCTGCGAGCAGGTGCCGCAAATGGCTGTGTAACTCATCCGCGCTTCCCGCCTGCGCGACAAGACCGGTCTTGCCGTGCGCGACCATTTCCGGGATGCCGCCCGCGTCAGACACAACGAGCGCCTTGCCGAGCACCTGCGCCTCCATCACGGCGAACGGGTGATTGTCCTGCACGCTCGGAAGAACGAAGATGTCCGCCTGATTCAGGAGGGACGGGACATCATTGCGACCGCCGAGGAACACGACGTGATCCTGCAGCCCGAGCGACCTCGACTGCTGCTCCAGCGCTCCACGCTCCGGACCGTCGCCCATCAGCCAGCAGACCCAGTCGCCGCGTTCGGTCCGAAGCCTTCCGAGTGCGTCGAGGAGGTGCTTGTGCCCCTTGACCGGCACCAGACGCGCGGGGCACACGATGAGCTTTTTGCCGTGCGGGCGGTGCAGGGCGGGCGCGCGCCGGACCTGCCGCAGGAATTGGTCTATGTCCATGCCGTAGGGAATCACCGTAAGACGGTCTTGCGCAATGCCGAAGTCTCGCGTCAAGACGCCTTTGAGCCAGGCGGTCGGCACGATCGTGGCGTCGCTTGACACGGCGCCGTAGTACTCCTCCGCAGCGGCGTACTTCCACGCCAGTGATCCGCGTCCGGAGACCTCACCCGACACCAGGTACTCCAGGGCAAGGCAGCCGTGGATGGTGGCGATCAGAGGGACGTGGTTCGGCTTCACGCGCCACAGCGCCCGGGTGGAAACGATGTCCTGGGTCAATATGAGGTCGTAGTCAAGGCCGAACACGGTGACCGCCGTTTCATAAGAGTAGCGTTCAATCTCCCGCCAGCGTATCCAGTCGTCAACCAGTGGGAGTTGCTGATCGTAGAAACGGAGGACTTTCTCGTAGACCACGTCCTTGATCTTGGTCTTTTTAAGCGAACGCCCGTTGTTCGGCATGTAGTAGTGTTGCATGTCAGGGTGATGGGCGAGGACGTCCACGCTGTGGCCCAGACTCTGCAAGCTGCGCTGCATATTGTCGACATAGGTCGAGACGCCGCCCACATGCGGCAGGTACCAGTACGTGGCCAGCAAAATTTTCATTGATTCCCACCCTTTGGACCAACGGCTGTGGTTATACTCTATGCCCTGCGCGACGGGGTGTTGTTGGGTGATGATCCATTTCCACGACTTCGCACACCGGGCGCCGGAACCGCGTGCATAGCGCGGGTTCCGGCGATTGTGCGGGCGCGGCGATCGGCGGATTCATTTTTCGCCGCGCCCGATGACGTGCGCGTATGTGGCGGCCAGACCTCCCTCCATGCCGTAGTGCGGCGCGAAGCCCAGCACCGTGCGCGCCCTTGTATTGTCGAGGCGACTGTGCCGGATGTCCCCGGGCCGGGGGGGTGTGTTGACCACTGCGATGGGTGAACCGTGCAGGTTTCTGAGGCGCGCGGCCAATTGATTCACAGACGTGCCGCGTGCCGTCGACACGTTCACCATTTCCTCGTCGCCCCTGTACAACGCAGCGAGGTTGGCGCGAACCACATCCCCGACGTAGACGAAGTCGCGCGTCTGCTCGCCGTCGCCGTGAATCGCGATGGGTTGTCCGCGCTTGAGACGGTCGAGAAACAGGGCAACCACGCCGCCTTCGCCTCTGGCGGTCTGTCGCGGGCCGTACACGTTTGCGTACCGCAGGATCGTGAAGCGCAGCCCGTGGAGTGCGGCGAATACCCGCAGGTAGGCCTCCGGCGTCAGCTTCGAGACGCCGTAAAAGGAGATGGGGGCGACGGGGTCGTTCTCGCCAATCAGCGCGTTGCCCGCATCGCCGTACACGGCGCAGGACGACGCGTAGATGAATTTGCGTACGCCGCTTGTGGCGCAGGCGTGGAGCAGGTTGACCGTTCCCGTGATGTTGACGCTGGCGTCTTGCGCCGGATCCTGCAGGGAACGCGATACGTCCACCTGCGCGGCTTGATGGAACACGACCTCGGGTTTCACGTCTTGGAGCATGTCACGCACTTGTGCGGAACGGATATCGAGCGTGTGCAGCAAGGCTCTTGGATGAAGATTCTCGCGCGCTCCCGTCGACAGGTTGTCGATCACATGCACGCCGTGCCCGGCCTCGACCAGGGCGTCCACCAGATGCGATCCGATGAATCCCGCGCCTCCTGTCACCACCACGACCATCGTTGTCACCCCTTCCATGAGACCGGCGTCCGCGTGCCGGCGCTTCAAAGTATGACGGCGCAGAGCATGGGGCACGGCCTGAACCCACACACCCAGCCAGACCCCGCATAATCGTCCTCGTCCGATCGCGCGCTGCACATGACAATCCGGGCTCATCAGGAAAAACCCCCATGGCGCAGGCGCGCCGGGAGCGGAGGATGAAAATCTCCTACGTCAAGGTCGCACGCCGAGTCGGCCGTGGGCCAGCGGTGGGCTAGCGGTGGGCTGGCGGTGGGCTGGCGGCAGGACGAAGGCTTGCTGGGCCCGTGGCCCGCACGTCGCGAGTTGTGCGGCGCAGCCGCGCTGTCTGAGCAGGAGCAGAGGGATACGGGCGGCTGGCACAGACCCGGAGGCTGGCACAGACCTATTTTCCGGGTGGACTACGTAAAAGTCTATTTATTGGATTGTTAGGTATTTATATGATGACAAAAATGCCGTGGTGCGGTACCCTCACTAACGATGGAGGATTTTGGGGAGGTCAGCCGATAACAATGCCAAGCGCAGAGCATCGCACGGCCGCCATTGTCGGCCTCGGTTATGTCGGGTTGCCGCTCGCACTCCTCTTCGCGCAAAAGGGCTTCCTCGTGACAGGCATAGAGATTGATGCACGCAAGGTGACCGCATTGATGGAAGAGAAACACAGTTACCTCAGCGAACTGTCCGACGGGGCGATCGAGGAAGCCGTGGCGTCGGGACGGTTTCAGGCAACCACGGACTTCGGGCAGGCCCGAAAGTGCGACACGGTCGTCATCTGCGTGCCCACCCCCCTCACGGTCGACCATCTGCCCGACCTCACGTATCTGACGCAGGCCATCGCAAAGCTTGAACCATACCTGCGCGTCGGGCACGTGGTCGTTCTGGAGAGTTCAACATACCCCGGAACGACGGAGGAGGTTATCGTACCGCTGCTCGCCGCCAAAGGCCTACGCATCGGCCAACACCTGTTTGTCGGGTATTCTCCCGAAAGGGTGGATCCGGGGCGCGGCGCGACGCTTGAGTCGATCCCGAAGGTCGTGAGCGGAGTGACGGCCGCCTGCCTGAAGCAGATTGAACAGGTCTACGGCGCCGTTTTCGCGAAACTGGTCCCCGTTTCGAACACGAGGACGGCGGAGATGGTCAAGTTGGTCGAAAACACGCAGCGTCTGGTGAATATTTCCCTCGTCAATGAACTGCGCGACGTCTGCCGGCGCTTCCAGATCGACATCTGGGAAGTGATCGATGCGGCCGCCACCAAGCCCTACGGGTTCGCACCGTACTATCCGGGGCCGGGAGTCGGGGGACACTGCATCCCCATTGACCCGCTGTACCTGAAATGGAAGGCCAATATTCTGGGCGTGGGCACCACGATGATCGACGCCGCGGACGGCATCAACCGGTCGGCCCCGGCGCATATCGTCTCGCTGGTGTCAGGCCTGCTCGGGAGCGGAGCGCTGGCGACGCTGCGCATCCTGATTCTAGGCGTGACCTACAAGAAGGACGTGAACGACGTTCGCGAGTCCGCGGCGGTCGAGATCATCCGTGAATTGCGGGCGCTCGGGGCGGATGTCGGCTTCAGCGACCCGTTTGTCAGCGAACTGCGGATCGACGGAGCCGTCATGAGTGGATTGGCGCTGTCGGAAGACACGCTGCGCGAGCAGGATTGCGTGCTGATCCTCGTGGACCACACGGCGGTCGACTACGAATTCGTGGCGCAGCACGCCGCACTCGTGATCGACACGCGCAATGCAACGAAAGGCGTCGGGGCGCGGGACCGGGTTATTGTCCTCTAGCCGCGCCGCATTTTAGCAGAGGGGAATGGGGCGGCATGCGAATCACGGTCACGGGGGGCGCGGGCTTCATCGGCTCGCATCTGGTCGAGGCCCTGCTGGCGCAGGGGCACGAGGTGATCACCCTCGACAATCTGTCCACAGGCCAGGAGGGGCACCTGCAAGACGTCCTGCAACACCCGCGTCACAGGCTGGTGAGGGGCGATGTGCTTGACCGCGCGACGGTCAGGGAGTGCGTGAACGCGTCGGACGCTGTGTACCACCTTGCCGCCGTTCTCGGTGTGCGCAACTGTGTGGAAAATCCACTCCAGGTCATCCGGGGAAATCTGGACGGTACGCGCTGCGTACTGGAGGAGTCGTTTGTGAAGGGTATCAAGGTCATCTTTGCATCGACTTCGGAGGTGTACGGGAAGAATCCGGACGTGCCATTTGGCGAGCAGGCCGATCGGGTGCTTGGCGCGACAACGGTGCACCGCTGGTGCTACGCCACGGCCAAGGCCATGGATGAGCACCTGTGCCTGGCGTACGCGAAGGAGGGCATGCGCGTAACGGTCATCCGCTATTTCAATGCGTACGGCCCGCGCGCCAACCACACGCCGTACAGCGGAGTCATCCCGAAATTCATCGCGGCCGCACTGCGCAATGATCCGATTCTCGTCTATGGAAGCGGCAGGCAGACGCGCTGCTTTACCTACGTCGACGACATCGTCCGCGGCACGGTTGCCGCGTTAGGCGGGCAGGCGGACGCACGCGTGCTCAATCTCGGCACGCAGGTGGAGGTCTCGATCAGCAGCCTAGCGCAATTGATCCGCGCACTGGCAAACTCGCGGTCCGAGATTGTCCAAGTTCCATATGACGAGGCGTTTGGACCGGGTTACGAGGACACGCCGCGGCGGCTGCCCGACCTGTCGCAGGCGCTCGCGGTGCTCGGCTACGAGGTCAAGACGGATTTGATCGCCGGGCTTGCGCAGACGATCCGGTGGCATCAGGAGCGCGGATAGGCTACGGCAACTGTGGTCGATGCGGGCGGACCTGCCGGCGCTGCCTGTGAGGCGAGTGCGGAACGCGACGCAACTTGCGCGCCTCGCGGCTCGCGGTCTTCACGCAGCGCCCCGCAGCGCCCCGCAGCGCACGCCCGGCGCAACTCACGGCGCACTCACGGCGCACTCACGGCGCACTCACGGCGCACTCACGGCGCACTCACGGCGCACTCACGGCGCACTCACGGCGCACTCACGGCGCTTGGCGCGTCGCCTGACGTCAGACGCTTGCGCATCGCGATATGATCGATTCCGGCTTCCACAAAGCGTTCGCCGTGCGCCTCGTAGCCCAGCCGCTCGTAAAATGCCTGCGCCTGAATCTGGGCGTCCAGAACGGCCTCGCCGCATTCACCTTCCGCGGCCGCGCGTTCCAAAAACTCCATCAGTGCGCGGCCCAATCCCGTCTTGCGGTGCATGGCAAGGACGGCGACGCGCTGGATCTTCGCCGCGCCCCCGGAACGGCAGGGCCGCAGACGCGCCGCCCCCAGCGCCGCATGCCGCGCGTCATGGACAAGCACGTGAACGGTCTGTGGGTCGCGGTCCAACTCATCGATTTCCACGTCTTCCGGCACTCCCTGTTCCAGTACGAAGACCTGGCGTCTAACGGCAAAGGCAGCCTCCAGATCGGCCGCGCTCACGGCGCGACGGATGGTCACATCCGGCATGTGCATGACTCCTTGTGTCCCTGGTCGGGGAGTTTGATATGTCGTTGCAGCAACCGACGGACCGAGTGTCGCCGGGTAACTCGCGATGATGTCCGCGGGCAGCGTCGGTTGTCGACAGTGTAGCGCAAAATAAGCGGACGTGCAGATCGCGGCGCGTCCCTGCGCAGCCTGCGGGGGCCACGGGGGCCACGTCGACCTTGATCGGCGCAGTGGACGGGGGGCGGATCGTTTTGCACATTGCGCCGCGGCCGAAGGTGATGCATTCTATGATAGGATCGTCCGTGGCGCGCGGTTCACGGAGCGAAAGGAGCCGTCGTCAATATGAGCGAACGCGATGAGCTCAACCCGCGGGACGACGCGGCAGGCGCGATGGCCGGAGTCCGGATTCGTCCACTTCGCGACGGCGAAGCGCCGCCCCTGGCTCTCCTCCTGTTGGCCGACCCGTCGGAGAAACTGGTGCGTCGCTATCTGCGGCGGGGCGAGTGTCAGGTGGCCGATTTCCGGGGACAGGAGACCCGGCCGGGCTCCAGCCCGCCCAACGCCGCCGCAAACGACCGAGGCGACGACCTTGCCGACGGCGCAGTCGTGGGCGTCTACGTGCTGCTGGAGACCAGGCCCGAAACAGTGGAGTTGGTGAACGTCGCCGTCGATGAGAAGATGCAGGGCAGGGGGATCGGCGCGGCGCTCGTGCGCCATGCGGTGGAGACCGCCCGGCGCCGGGGATTCCGGACGATTGAGGTGGGCACGGGCAACTCCGGCGTGGGGCAACTCTATCTCTACCAGAAGTGCGGATTTCGCATCGTCGGCGTGGATCGGGACTTCTTCGTCCGCCATTATCCGCAACCCATTGTGGAAAACGGCCTCCTGTGCCGGGACATGATCCGCCTCACGCAGAATTTGTAAGGGACGGCCCGCTCGCTCGTAGAGACCAGGAGGTGGAGAATGTGGAGCACGGAGAAGCAACGGCGCTTTTTGACAGCCAGTTGCCGAACGAGTCGCCGGGTGAACTGGCCGGCGGCATCCGTCAGGCGGTCCTTGCGGGCGGGAAATTCGATCGCTTCAAGGGGCTCTCGATGGCGCTGCTGGGAGCCATCCTGTGGGGCGTATCCGGCACCGCGGCCCAGGTCCTCTTTCAGCGTTATCATGTTGACCCGGCGTGGCTCGTCTCCGTCCGGATGAGTATCGCGGGAGTGCTGCTCCTGATCGGCGCGTGGGTTACCCAGGGACCGGGCCGAACGTTGGCGATATGGAAGAGCAAGAGAGACGCGGCCGGACTGGTCCTCTTGGGGGTCGTCGGCCTGCTCGGCGTCCAATATTCCTATTTCGCAGCGATCGGCTACGGCAACGCGGCGACGGCCACCATCCTGCAGTATATGAGTCCCGTTTTTATCACCGCGTATGTCGCGTTGCGCCAGCGCAGTATACCGCGCGCGGTGCAATTGACAGCCGTCCTGCTCTCCTTGACGGGCGCGTACCTGCTTGTCACGAACGGGGATTGGCGGAGCTTTTCCATTGCGCCGGCGGCCGTCGTGTGGGGACTGATCTCGGCCGTGACCGCGGCGTTTTACACGTTGTATCCCAGGGAACTGCTGCGTCGGCATGACGCGGCGGCCATTGCGGGATGGGGGATGCTGCTCGGTGGAAGCGTCATGAGCTTCATCGCGCCGCCGTGGCGCTTCTCCGGGCAGAGTTCATGGGACACCTGGTGGCTTGTCGGCTTCGTGGTCCTGTTTGGAACGCTTGTCGCGTTTTATGTTTATATTGCGAGTCTGAAATACATTTCCTCCGCGGAAGCGAGCGTCCTGGCATCCGGAGAACCACTGTCCGCCGCCATGATCGCCGTCGCGTTCCTGCACGTGCAGATGGGACTGACTTCTCTTGTCGGTGGATTGTGCATCGTCGTCACCGTCACGATTCTGGCGCGCAGCGGCTCGGCAGAGGGGACTTGACCGCGCCGCCATCGCTGCCAGTGGACCGCGCGTGTACGGCGCGGAGTCGCCGATGCTCAGGAACTGGAAGACAGGTTGGCCCAGGTCTTTCCGCCGTCCGTCGTTTTCCATAGCTGGTCTTTTGCAGACCCTCCGCGACGCGGAACCCACACGATCCAGCCGACCCGACTGGAAACGAACTCGATTTGCGAGGGAACAAAACTCGGCAAGAGCGTCTGAAACGGAACCTTGGGCAGCGTCACAGCCGCCCACTTCCGCCCTGCGTCCGTCGTCACCCGCAGGGTGGTGAACGACTTTTGCCCCGTCATGGGCAATACGACGACCACACGCGTATCGACGAATGACGAGAGGTTGCCCAGCAGCGGGGTGGCTCCGTGAAGGCTCCACGTCCGGCCGCCGTTCACCGTGCCGTATATCGCCTCGTGCGCGACGACGCCCGTGGGCTTTTGCCATACGACCGGCAGGATGGCGACCAGCGGGTGTCGCGCGGAAAAACGGGGCAACGAGACGGACGCCTGATCGCCGGCAAACGCGGATGAAGACGGGAGTCGGATTTCTGTCCAGACCCGTCCGCCATCCTGGGTCCGGTAGAGATGGGCGGGGCACGTCGAACAATCTGAAGTAGACAGCCACCCCTGCTGCGGACTGACAAAGTGGATGGCGCCGCCCATTGGCAGCGTGGACGGCGTGGGAACTTTTTGCCACGCCGCTCCTCCCGTGTGAGACACCATGAGTTGGCCGGGCATACTGTTCATGCCGTGCATTGGAATGACATCCATGTAGACGGTGGACCTGTTGACCACGTCGATCTGCGTCGACTGCACCGGGACCGACGGGTCAAGAGATATGCGGGATGTTGTCCAGTGGCGCCCGGCGTCGTTCGTGTGATAGACATAAAGTGTCGGTTTGTACGCTCCGCCAGGCGCCTGGGGTTGAACGGCCCACCACGCGGACCTTTCGTTGGGAAATGACGCATCCGCGTTTGGATCACGCGCCACGCCTTTCGGAGAGACGTCAAACCAGGTCCTCCCACCGTTCGTGGTGCGCACCAGCATCGACGAATTCGTCGTTCTGATGATACCCCAACCGCCATCAGGGCTTTTCATGTGCGGTTCCAGTGCATTCGCCGCGGTCAATGGCACGTCCGGGCCGAGTGAAGCTGGCTTCGTCCGGTCTGCCCCTGTCGCGACCGCCGCGTGTATCCCTCCCGCTTTGCCGGACGACTCGTGAAACACGACTCCGCATCCCGTCACGACGGCCAGTGCGGTCGCAGCGGCGCACAGCGAAGTCAATCGGCTCATACTCCGTTTCATATACATCCTCCAGATCGACGACCTGCTCACTAGACGACTGAAGCCCCGAAAAGGTTACACTGACCCGAAAGAATTCTCGCCAACTGAGATGCATGAGAAAACTGGAGGCGAAGCACGGGTTCCGAGGTGACGGCGGTTATGCTATAGTGCGTTTACAGGATAGGCCCCATGGTGCTGGCGCACCACCAACAACCGTGAAGAAGAATACGCCTGCGGCGATTCTTCGGGATAGGGTGAGGAGCGCATGTGGAAACGTTTGGTCAATGTGCGGCGTGACTGGCCGCTCTTGGTGTGGGGACTCAGCTTTGGCATCGGACTTGACATCGCGGACTCGATGCGCCAAGTGTGGGAAACGATCACGGTGGTCGTGGCTGTTTTTGCCGTTTCGAGTCCCTTGTTCTTCTGGGCCGTCCGGCGGACACAGCGATGTAGCTCTGGTCATGGAACTTCGGGCCGCGAGTGCGCCGGGAGTTGTGTGCAGGACCGCGGCAAACAGTGACGGAATCACTCTCCTTCGTTGCCGTTCACGACAACCTCCAACTTGCCCGTCTCGGGATCGATCACAAGCCCGTGGACGCGAACCCACGCCGGAATCAAAGGGTGGTTCCTGATCATCTGGACGCTCTTGCGGACACTTTCTGGAATAGACTCGATTCGCTGCAACCAGGCGTTCAGGTCAATTCCCGCGTACTCCAACGTGTCAATGACCTGACGGGGAATTCCGCTGTCGGTGATCTTCTTGATTGTCTCGTCGGGATTGATGCTGTTCATGCCGCATCCGTGGTGACCGATGACGCAAATCTCATCCGCGCCAAGGTCGAAGACGGCCACCACAATGCTGCGCATGATGCTGCCGAATGGGTGGGAGACGACAGCCCCGGCATTCTTGATGAATTTCGCGTCGCCGTTTTTCAGATTCATGGCGCGCGGCAAGAGATCGGTGAGGCGGGTGTCCATGCAGGACAGAACGATCAGTTTCTTATTTGGAAATTTGGACGTCTTGTACTGTTCGAATTCGCGGTTTCTCACGAACTGGTCGTTGAAGGCCAGCACTTCCTGCAGGTAGTCCATGAAACGCACCTCTCCGTGACTTGTCGGCGCAGCCATGACGTGACCGGGGTCATTTCCCCATGTGCCCTGCCATTATAGCATGATGCTCCGACGCGGGCGGCGGAGCCCTGGACGGACAGGAGCCCCCCGGTCATTTCGGCAGAAACCACAGGACATATCCGCATTCGGAGCAGATGTAGTTGTCCGCCTCCGGATTCATCCAATTTACGTCGAAGAAGCTCTTGCCCGCCGTCCCCATCAGCGTGTGACGCGTGTGAAAGTGGTCGTGCGAACAGATCGGGCAGCGCAGTTCCCGGCCGTTTATGCTGTATCGTTGCGCGTCGTGGTTCATCATGCCGTCCTCCTCGATTTTGCTTCCTCTGGTATGTACGTCCGAGGCGAAAAAAGGTTTCGCATATCGGCCGCAGACTGCGCAGCACGCAGCAGCATTGACAAGGACTCACCATGACATTGACTGCGGAGCGCAGAGAATGGGAACGCAGGGGTCAGATCAAGCCGACACGAAGAGCAATGGCATTCCCTGTCTAACGTAATTGGTAAGAATATATGACATACAAACGCCCAGTTTGCGCAGGAGCGGTTGACACCGCTCCTGTTAGGCTGTATTTTCTGATTATGGACTCGGAATCGTCGGCTTTGAGTTATGTAATTTGACTTTATCAGGCGTATTACATTACAAAGGAGAGGGGATGCACATGGAAAATCCAGATGCGAGAGTGGAACCGGGCGACCTGAAGACTGGCGGAAAGAAGCGCAGGTTCAGCGGACTGGTCAACAATCCTGTCATGGAGGATTACGCCCTCAGATACGCGCCGCAGTCGTTTCGCAGGTGGAGCGAGTTTGCGGTTGCCAGCACGGCGCTCGGCGGCATCGCCTACATGGCGGACTTTGCGATCGGTGGGTCGGTTGGTCTGTCGTTCGGCTTTGTCAATTCCTTGTTTGCCATTTTGACCGTTGCCGCGATCATCTTCTTGACAGGCATTCCTATTGCGTACTATTCCGCCAAATACAACATCGATATGGACTTGCTCACCCGCGGGGCGGGATTCGGGTATCTGGGTTCGACGCTTACGTCGGTTATTTACGCCTCCTTCACCTTCATTTTCTTCTCTCTTGAAGGATCGGTCATGGCGCAGGCCATCACGCTGTATTTCGGTCTGCCCATTGCCGTCAGCTATTTGATCGCGGCACTGGTGGTCATCCCGCTCGCCATGTACGGCATGACCCTGCTCAACAAGTTCCAGGTGTGGTCGCAGCCGGTCTGGCTGGTCTTGATGGTTGCCCCGTTTTCCATCGTTCTGCTGAAGGATCCGGGGGCCTTTCAAAGGTGGGTGCACTTTGGCGGGGTATCCGGAACGGCTGCCGCCTTCAGTCCCCTGATGTTTGGATCCGCCATGGGGATTACCCTTTCGTTGATTGCGCAGATTGGCGAACAGGCCGACTATCTGCGGTTTATGCCGAATAAAGAGAAGAACAACAAGTGGAAATGGTGGTGGGCCGTTCTCCTGGCCGGTCCGGGTTGGGTCATTATCGGCGCGTTCAAGCAATTGGGCGGCTCGTTTCTCGCGTCGTGGATCCTTCCGGGCGTCGGCAGTGTGAAGGCCGACCAACCCATCCAAATGTTCACCCATGCCTTTGGCGCGCTGCTTCCTGCAGGTGCAGCTCTGACAGTAGCCGTCATTTTTGTTCTCCTGTCGCAGATCAAGATCAATGTGACGAACGCCTATTCAGGTTCACTCTCGTGGTCCAATTTCTTCTCCCGTATATTTCACTTTCATCCGGGCCGGGTCGTCTGGCTGTTTCTCAATGTCGGCATTGCGCTGGGCTTGATGGAGTTTGGCGTATTTGGATTCCTGGGGATGGTGCTGGGCTTCTACTCCAACGTCGCGGTCGCCTGGGTAGGGTCCGTTGTGGCTGACCTTGTCATCAACAAGGCGCTGTTGAAAATCAGTCCATCCTACATTGAGTTCAAGCGGGCTCATCTCTACCATTTCAATCCTGTAGGATTCGGTTCCAT
>JAKACX010000020.1:0-11807 GCA_021821055.1 Bacillota bacterium | reverse complement strand
TCGCTGCGTATTTCGGAGCATTTGGACCGGGTTTGCAGGCGTTCTCCGCGCTGCTCTCTCTTGGTCTCCCATTTGTTTTGGCCCCAGCAATCGCGCTGCTCACGAAAGGCAAGTACTACATTGCCCGTGAAAACACGCTGGCCTTGCAATACCAAACCGCGCAACCCTCGCAACACCACACCGCCCAGCCCCTGCTGCACAGTGTTCCGCTCTCCGGATCAAGAGGCGCGGCTCAGGAAGAAATGCTCACCTGTGTGAGTTGCGGGTTTACCTATGAAGTCGAGGACATGAGCATGTGCCCGTTTCACACAGGAGCGATTTGTTCGCTCTGCTGCAGTCTGGAGTCCGCCTGCCACGATGTCTGCAAGGATGAAAAGTCGGCCATGTTTGACGCGGACCGCTTGACGGGCACGGTTTAGCGGACATGTGTGATGCAACCAGGGCGGGCGCGGGGATTCTGGACAACCGCGCAGATCGATGGTCGGGGAGTGTTTGTGTATGAGACATGGCGATATTGCCAGCAGTCCGGAAGTCCGGACGCCCACAATGCCAAATCCGAGTATAACGAGACTGAAATGTATCATTGTCCGCCTGTTCGACGAGCAGACAACGACGCGCAGGGCATGGCCTACGAGCGAAGCCATCGTTTCAGGAATCTCGATTATGCGGGCCTAATCAGACGTCACGAGCGCGATCGCGAAGCCGTCGTAGCCCTTGCTTCCCACGGTCTGGATCACGGTGGCGCTTACGCGCGGTTCGGCGGCAAGCAGTTCGTTCAGACGGCGCACACCCTGGATGCCCGCATCGCGGCTCGCGGAGTCGATGACAGCTCCGCCGCGCACGACATTGTCGACGATGATCAGGCTGCCGCGTCGGGAGAGCTTGAGGGCCCAGGCGAAGTAATCGGGGTTGCCCGGCTTGTCCGCGTCAATAAAGATTACGTCAAACGGGCCGAGGCCCTCGGAGGCCAGTTGCGGCAGCGTCTCAATCGCCCGTCCCAGGCGGATGGTCACGACGCCGTCCAGGCCGGCGGCCGCGATGTTGCGGCGGGCAACCTCCGCGTGCCTGGGGTCTGCCTCGAGGCTTATCAATTGCCCGTCGGCGGGCAGGGCGCGAGCGAGCCAGATGGTGCTGTAGCCGCCCAGGGTGCCGATCTCCAGGATGCTGCGCGCGCCCTGGAGCTTGGCGAGCAGATGGAGCATTTTCCCCTGAGCGGGGGATACGCTGATGGCCGGAAGGCCGGATGCGGCGCTTTGTTGCAGCGCTGCATCCAGCGCCGCGTCAACCGGCACGAGTAGATCGGTGATATAGCGGTCGACGGCACTCCACTGTTCCTGCGTCATATAGCAACCTCCTCTTTGTACGCCTATGTATGGTCGGCGGCGCATGCACCGTCCGCATGTCTGAATCTGTTCCAGCGCATGTTTCCAAGAGCGATTGTTTAAAGTATACGCGACGGACGTTGAAGTTGGCGACCACAGGATTTCAAATAGACCATGACTATAATGTCTATAGATATCATAGGGTTGACTTATGAAAACGGTGAGGTAGGATGGGACATGTGATGATCCGAATCGGGCGAGGCGGACGGTGGTATTGACCGGCGCCATCGGGAGTTGTAGCCTTGTACGGGAGGGATGCACCGACACACACGGGAACGCGAACCATGGCCGTGGTTTCAGAACATTGGGATGAGTCACAGCAAGTTTTCACAATTCATGGATTGGAGTGATGCAAGTGAGGAAGACGAGGATCAATCTGTCTGAGCAGGTTCGCCAGAACATGGTGAAACTCCTGAATCAGCATGTCACAGACCTGACGGATCTCTTTGTCCAGACGAAACTGGCGCACTGGAACGTTCGCGGACCGCATTTCATCGCGTATCACGAACTGTTTGACACACTGGCGTCCCATCTCAACGAGTTGACGGACGCCGTCGCGGAGCGGGCGACCGCGCTCGGCGGGGTTGCCGGCGCGCCCGTGCAGTCCATCGCGTCTCAGACATCGCTCGATACGTGGCCGATGAACCTGAGCCGGGACGCGGAGGTGATCCGGATGCTGGCGGAGCGCTTCGCAGTTGTGGCGAACAGCGCGCGTGCCGCCATCACAGCCTCGGCCGATGCGGACCCGGATACGTCGGATCTGTTCACCGAAGCATCGCGGATGCTGGACAAGGACCTGTGGTTCCTGGAAGCCCATCTCGCGGAGTAAGAGAAGCTGCGAAGCTGCGAGGCGACGGCGAAGAGGCGATCGATCACGGACAAGATTCCGTTTCAACGGCAGATAGAGAAGAATGCCCAGGCGTGGAACGAAGTCACGCCGATTCACCAACGGCAGAAGCTTGGGCAGGAGTCCTTCTTCGCCTCGGGCGGCTCTCAGTTGGACACCGTGGAGCGGCAACACCTGCCGGACCTGCGCGGTCTTGACGTGGCGCACCTGTGTTGCAATTGCGGTCAGGATACACTGTCGCTGGCCAATCTCGGCGCCCGCTGTACGGGGTTCGATCTGTCCACCGCCGCGATCCTCGAGGCACAGGCGCTCGCAGCCGCCGCGGATATCGCGGCGGCCTTCGTCCATGCCAATGTCCTGGATATCGCGCCATCGTTCCACGGCCGGTTTGACCTGGTGTACATAAGCAAGGGAGCGCTTGTCTGGCTTCCCGACCTGAATCTGCTCATGAAAAACGTGTCGGCGCTGCTCAGGCCTGGCGGGAGTCTCTTCTTGTATGACCAGCACCCGTTTCTCTTCATGTTGCAGGATGTCGCCGGCAGGGGCTTGTCCGTCGTCTCCGATTACTTTCGCAAGGAACCCGAGGAATGCTTCGGTCTCGACTACATCGGGGACACGCAGTACGAAGCGGGGCCGAACTACCAGTTCATGGTCCGGATGAGCGATCTGTTGAACGGCATGGCGGACCATCGGTTGCGGTTGGTGCAGTTATTGGAATTCGAGCACAGCATGTACGCGCACTTCCCCGGCATGGAGCAGCGGGATGACGGGCTGTTCTATTTTCCGGCGACCGGCGGCTATCCGCGGGTGCCGGTCATGATGCTGGTCAAGGCCGTGAAGTGGTAGGTCTCAGTTTCCCGTGCTCTCGTATTGCCGCAGTCCGGTGCGAAGAATCAACCCGGCCACTGCGGCGCAGTACAGCGCGACGAGAGGACAGAGCACCGCGATCCAGGCCATGCCCGACGTGGAGAATACATAGCCTGCGGGCACGTAGCCGATGAACGCATACGGCACGACGATGCCGACCAGCGCCTGCAGGGCGGGCGCGTAGATCGTGAGAGGGTACTTCGCAAATTCGCTGATGCTGTGCACCATGAACGGCACGGCGTTCCCGGCGTTCTTGACCCAGAAGGCGGAGCAGTTGGACGCGAAATTGATGGATGTGCGAATCACGATGCCCGACAGCAGCAGGATGACGCTGAACAGTATTTTCCCCGGAGTCCAGACCATGTGTACGTGCGTCAGCGATTCCCCGATCATCACGCCGCCAACGAGCAGGTTGCCGATGCCGTTCATGCCGATTGCGGAGCTCAGAAGCTGTACTGCGGGGGATAGGGGCCGCAGCAGAATGCGGTCCAATTCGCCGTGATTGACGAAGTAGCCGATCCGCCAGGTCCCCTCAAAAAACAGTGAAGCGAAGCCCTCTGTCAGGAAGATGGACGCGTAGATGAATACGATCTGCCAGAAGCCCCAGCCGTTGATGGTGGGGATGCGGGAGAACACGACGCCCAGAAAGACAAGCCCCAGGACCTGCGTGAGCATGGCGGAGCCGACGGACAGCAGAAAATCGGACTGGTACTCCAGCGCGGCCCGCAGGTTCTGGCCCATGATGCGCCGGTAGAGATAGGCGTTGCGGCGCCAGGCGCGCAAGATCAACCGCATCATGACATCCTCCGTTCAGCCGCCAAATATGGTCACCTTGCGCACGGCGAAGCGCCAGACAAACCGTCCCAGAAACCACAGAACGACGCACCAGAAGACCTGAACCAGCAGGGTGCCCCACACGGCGGCTCCGGTCGCCTGGCCCAGATAGATGGAAGCAGGCGCATTGACGATGCCCTGAAACGGCAGGAAATACGCCGTAGCCCGCAGCCACGGAGGGAAAAAGGCGAGCGGGATGAGCGCGCCAGAAAGCAGGTTGGTAATCGCGGCCCGGGCCCACGCGACGCCAAAGCCGCTCGATGTCCAGAAGCAGAACAGGCTGGAGATGTACACGACGCCAAACTTGATCAGGACGGAAACGGCAAAGCTCAGGATGAACGCGATCCAGGCGGCCGGCGAGTGCGGCGTCATCACGCCGGCGTACACGATCAGCACAATCGTCACCAGAACGGCGCTGACCCCGCCTTCAAAGACCGTGGTGCCGGCGGTCTCCGCCAGGCGCGCCGCCTGAAAGTCGATCGGCTTGAGCAGTTCCATCGCGACGCTGCCGTCCAGAATGCGGCTCGACATGCGCGATTCGGAGTACCACGACAGCATCGTGCTCGACAGGAACGACACGAGCAGGTAGGCCTTCATGTCGTTCCAGGAGTAGCCGGCAAGCGACGTTCTGTGCGCGTAGATGGCCCGCCAGAGGAAGAACATCGCGAGGATGTAGAACACACTGGCGGACATATTGACAATAAACGACACGCGGTACGCCAAGGAGTTCTGCATGGACCGGCTGGCGAGGGACAGGTACTTCGCCTTCATGCGCCGCCCCCTTTGCGGACGGCCAGGTTGAGCGTCCCGTCATACACCCGCTTGATCACGTGGTCGATGGATGGTTCGTCGATCCGGAAGTCGGAGACATCGGCGATCTGCATGATGGCGCCCGTGATGTCGCGGGCGGAGATGAACGCGCGGTCAAACCGGACGGACAGTTCGGTGTCCGACAGGCCGGACACGGTGACGTTCGGAATCCGCTGCAGTTCCTGCTCGGCCGTGGGGCACGGGGTGCGCAACTGGAAATGAAGGACCCGTTCGCGCGCGAAGGCATCGGTCATCTCAGCGAGCGCGCCGTCGAAGATGATGCGCCCATGGTCAATGATGACGATGCGCCTGCACAGGTCCTGGATGTCCCCAAGATCGTGGGTCGTCAGCATCACGGTCGTCCCCAGTTCCCGGTTCACCTGCTTGATGAAGCCGCGGATCCGTTCCTTGACGGCGATGTCGAGCCCGATGGTCGGTTCGTCCAGATAGACGATCGCAGGCGAGTGCAGAAAGGCTGCGGCAAGGTCGGCGCGCATACGCTGTCCGAGCGAAATGCGGCGCGCGGTCAGATGCATGAACTCATCAAGGCCCAGCAGTTCGGTGAGAAAATCGAGATTCTTGCGGTATTCCTGCGCGGGCATCTCATGAATGTCGCGCAGCAGGGACAGCGTCTCGATCACCGGGATGTCCCACCAGAGTTGCGTCCGTTGGCCAAAAACGACGCCTATCCTGCGCGCGTTCTCCATCCGCCGCTTGTGGGGGACAATTCCGTCCACGGTGATCTCTCCCGAGGTCGGCACGAGGATACCCGTGAGCATCTTGATGGTGGTCGATTTTCCCGCGCCGTTCGGCCCCACGTAGGCGACCGTCTCACCTCGCTCGATCGACATGTCGATGTGGTCGACGGCGACTCTCTCCGTGTACCGCTGGTGCACCAGGTGGCGAAAGGCGCCGCGCAACCCGGGCTGCCGCACGGCCTGGCGGTATGTCTTGGTGAGCGCCCGCACTTCAATCAGGCTCATGAGCGCGCCCCCCTTTCGCGGCTGTCAGGATGAGAATGTGCGTGTTTTCCGCACCGTCTTCCTCGCGGATGGACAATGCGCACTGTCCGGCGATGGCGCGAAGACCGTCGATGTCGGCCCAGGGGCCGTTGTCGATCGAATGACTGACGGACTTGAAGCCGGGCGTATACAGCAGGATGAGCGATCCGGAGACGCGGCACATCTCGCGCAGCCAATCTGTCAGGACTGTCCGGTTCAGGCCGCGGTAGAAATCGCTTGCAACGGCAACGTCAAACCACCCGTCCGGGTAAGGAGTGTCACAGCCAAGCCGATAGGCTACCCGGCGATCGGGGAATGCCTCGGTCAGTCTGCGCTCCAGGCTGCGGTTGTGGACGTGCAGGTGCGTCGTGGCCAGTCTCCTGATGCTTGTGCGGTCGTCAAAGCCGACCAGCAGTGTCCGGCGTTGGGGTGCAGACCCGTGCTCCACGGGCAGGTCGCGCGCAGACGAGTCTCGCGTCGACAACTCGTTTGCCGGCAGGTCACGCGCGGGGCGGTCGTGCGCCGAGAGGTTGTTTGCGGACGAGTCTCGCGCTGACAGATCCGGAGGTGGGGTGACCCGCGCCGCCGAGAGGTACTCGGCATTGACGTGGGCCAGCAGCGGCGTGCGATAGCGTGGAAGTATGGACGTCAATTCCAGGTTGTCGAAGCGGCTGATCACGAGATTGTAGTAGGGTCCAGGATAGTAGGGGTATAATTCAGTATCCAGGAGATACCGCTTGCGGTGCAGGCGCTTGCGATTCAGGGTATTGGACGCGGCCCGTTCCGGAGAGTACGTCGAGCCGTGCGGGATGTGCAGCGCAAACGCAGCGCGCTCTGCACAGAATGTCGCGCCGTCAACGTACATGCGGTATGCCAGGTCGGTATCCTCGGAGCCCCAGCCCTCGAACGACTCGTCAAAGCCTCCCATCCTTTCGAAGAGGGCGCGCGGCACGGTCATGGCGCATGTCCAGCCCATCGTCCAGGGAGCGGCCAGTCTCGACACGTGATCGTCGACGAGGGAGAAGAGTCCGTCGCGTGCGTCGCGCCACTCGGTGTATTCGTCGAGTTGCGCCGCGATATCGCTCAGGGTGTCGGGCGCGAGTTTCTGCTGCAGGTCGGGTCGATCGTGCGGGCTCGCGAACAGGCCGTAGATATAGTGGCACAGGACGACGCTCTGCCGCTCGGGGTGCTCGTGTGGCTCGTGTGGCTCGTGTGGCTCGTGTGGCTCGTGTGGCTCGTGTGGCTCGTGTGGCTCGTGTGGCTCGTGTGGCTCGTGTGGCTCGTGTGGCTCGATGACGCGGCGCGTGAAGTGCGGTGGCACGACGACCCCGCTGTCCAGGAAGACGATCACGTCGCCGGTCGCCTGCTTAACACCGACATTTCGCACCCGTGACCGGCACGTCTTGCCGTCGCGGGGCAGGAACACATAGTCCAACCGGGCCATGGAGGGGCGTACGACGGCCGGTGAGGCGGACGCGTCGGATGCAGGGAGTGCGGCGAGTGGGGCAGATGCGGCAGGGAGTGCGCCAGGTGCGGTGCCAGGGGCGAGTACAGGCCTCCTGTCAGCGCTTCCAGCCAACATGTCCTGAAACGAGCGGACGGCTTCTGCGGTGCCGTCGTCCGATCCATCATCAGCGACGATGACCTCAAAGTCGCTTTCAGGATTCACCGTGACCTGCCGGCTGAGAAATCGCAGGGAATGAATCAGGCCTTCCTTGGCGTTGTAAGTGGGAATTACATATGATATTCTCACGCCCACGCTCCTTACGACGTAGTGGATCCCGGGAATAACATTCCGATTCTACCTTTGTTCGACATGGAAGAGCCGAATCCTCTTGAGGACGGCGCAAGAACCGATGCGCGACGCCAGGCGGAACTGTGGACTTCAAGCAATCCCTTGCAGACAGGTACACGCGCATCCCGAAGAAAGCGAGGGATGGACGCCTGACGGAGTTGGTCCAAGGGGGTATTCGAAAAATGAAACGGAATCGTTTCATCGCCGTGACAGCATTAATCATCATCGTGGGCTCTGTTGCAGGAGTAAAACTCATGCATGCGGCTTTCAAGGCCTCAGCCTCTTACCCGTCCGACATTTGTTATCGTCCCAGCACAATCGGCTCCTCTACCCAACGCTACGGTTGTGGCGCCATTCAATTTGTCATCTAAGGCTGTCTGAGCAGGAGCAAAGGGATGCGGGCGGCTGGCACAGACCCAGCGTCTGGCACATTCCCCCGCACAATGCAACGAATATCACTGCGATCAACAGGTGCGGGGGATGTGATTCGCCGCTGTACAGCCTGCTGGCGGTACGGACGGCGGGGTCAGGTAGCATAAGCACAGGAACTGTGAATAAGCCGCCTAACGATTCCCATTTTAGGCCTACTTCTTGGGCTTATTCCGCGCACAGCACCAAAAACCGGTGTTAAAACTCAACAGAATGGAAGGGCATGGGAGGGATTGCACCACATTCAGTGCCTATTGTGCACCAAGGTGACCTGCGCGACCCTCGCGCGCGATACCCTGGGCTTGCGGTACTCTCCTCAGCACAACACGGCCAACAGAGTAGCCATCCATGGCGCTACACCCTCCGACAACGTGTGGCATTTGCTGCCTGGCGTAACGACGGCTGGCGAAGAAGGTAGTGTAACGATGGTCCTGTGAGTCCAATGGGCGGACCCCCGCCATGTGTATTTTCCGGGTAGAGGTGATGGCGGCCGGCGGCAGACGTCCCCGGGGGGACAGTCTGTCATAGGAGTGTGTCACAGATTCATCCCAGAGCTGACATGGGAAAGGATGGCGCCCGCCGGGCTCACGACCATGCGCCAGGTATGCTCCGCGTTGCCGTTATTCCACGTCTCGCGCAATATGACCGTCATGTCTTTACCCTGTGCGACAGCCTGCGTGGTGCATGTCGCGCGGATGACCGCACCATTCTTCTGCCGGACGTTTCGCGCGGCTACGGCCGGTCTCGTGGGAAAACCGCGGAAGTCTTTGCGCAACGGCGATGAGAAAACGGCGTGGATCGCCCGCTCCTGTGCCGGTGTGTCAGCCTCCATGGCAAATTGCGCCTCCCAGAGCGCATCCAGGTGCAGGTAGCGGTACAGCGCGGGGCTGGTGAGGTACGTGATGCGTTTGCCTGTCTGGCAGGCGACGACATTGGGGAAATAATGCGCCGCGACCCGGTGGGTGGACTCTGCCAGATAGAATGCGGGGTACACGGTAATGACCCGGCCGGACTGATCGGTGAACGACAGTTGTGCGGGACCCATATAGTCCTCCAGGAATATCCCGTGTTGCGACGGCATGTGAATCGCTGCCGGCGTCGCATGGCGCAGCCATTGGTAAACTTCCGCCACGACGGTCGCGGGATTTTTCGGAAAATACCACATCTGCGCGGGTGAGTCGCCCGCGAGTGACACCGCCTGCACGACCGTGGGCGCATGCGGGTTTCGCGCGGGGGAGACCGGGCCCGTGTACGCTTGCGCAGCGCCTCCGTGCAGAAGGATGGCGCCGCTGGTCAATGCCGTGCACAGTGCGGCGCCGATGCGTGTGGACAGTGTCCTTTTCATAAAGTCATCGCCTCCTTCTTCATAGACGTTGTTGTGCCCCGGAAGGTTTCATCCAGCGCCCGGAGGAAGCCGTCTGTTTGGCGGCCTGCGCGTCAATGCGACTTGAGACAGGGTGTTGGCTCGTGTGGTGGCCCGCGCCTTGTCTCTCGTCGTTTGCCGGGTCCGCATTCCCGGCCCGCTTCCTTGTACTGCGCAGGTTTTGCCTGAACATCTTCGAACAAGTGCGCGAGTGGCTTGACCTCCGCTTGGGACGCGCAACCGACGCGTCGTACCGCCACAGGCTTTTGGTAGATTTAATCCATGTTATAGGATAATGTGGATCTCCCGGGCCAGCGCCACCGCGGCTATGCCCCGCTTGTCGTGCGCGACCAGGAAGAGTGCCCAGAACCACTTGCGAAGCGACGTGCGGGATTTCGCAAAGATCGTGCCGACGATCAGGGACGTCTGATGCCGACAGGAGGGCGGCGGGCACTCTTGCAGATGCCGCTCGCGCACCAGATAGAAGCAATCGTGCTCACAACGTGGGCAACGGAAGCCTTCGGGCCAACGCATCGCAAAGAGATGATTGCCGCACGCGTCATCCGTCGGGAACTTACTCTGGAACTCCAGGAGCGTCATCGGGCGCTGCAACATCCAGATCACCAACCTCTCCCGCCTTATCCACTTTACAAGTCAATTTTACAACGATATCGGTCACATGCATCCTTGTCCCAAGGACGTCTCTATGCCCCTCTCCAATATAGCCCCCATTTGTAGTGTCCTAAAAAAATCAACTTTCCTTGTATACCAGACTTGGTGCCATGCGGAATCGAAAGTTGGGTCAGGAACGGGGTGACCTTCCTGCGACACGAGGTCCTCCGCCCGTAGGAATACGGTTGCTCAGACCATAAAAACAACGGCGCAAAGAGCTCGGTCAACTTTTCGCTTGACAAACAAAGAAAATATAGTAGACTTGGGAAATCGAACAATATTAAATTTCACTAAAAGGGGGAATTGTTATGACGATGAAAAAGCACTTGATTGCATCAATGGCTATGTTGGTGTCTTTAGTTACGATTGGAGGTCCCGCTTTCGCCGATTCATCCATAGCACAAAGTAACAACGTGACGACGAGCCTAACATCGACACAATTAAAGGCGACCATTAGTGAAGTAAATCCCTTTATTATCACAAAGAAGAACGGAGAGGTTCGAATATCCAACAGCATTGATTCTTTGAATCTTTCTCCCCAGCAGATGAATTTTGTTGATCAGTCGGTGGGCGCATACAATCAAGTGGTTGCTGAAGGAATGGTTGACATCACTAACCACATGGGCAAGAGTTCGGAAGTGAATTTAAGTAAGTTCAAATCGAAGACAGCCTCGAGTTCTGTGAATGGTTTAACCTCTAGTACAAGTAATGCAGGGGAATTCGGATTGCCGTATTCGTGGTTTCATGCATCATACGGGGAATCTGTAACATACTATTATTGGTGGGGAGATCAAGTTGTTTTAAATGAATTTGCTACAGTGAAGACAGAAGCAGCTCTGGTTACGGGCGGTGGAGGTACAAGTACGATAATGGCGGCTGCTAAAGTTACTAATCCTGTAGCGTTAGCAATAGTTGCATATTCAGCTTTTTATGCGGGAGACATGTGGCTTATGGATAACGGGGCTGGTGACAACTTGCAGTTTTTATCCAATTTTGTCCCGCTAAGTGTTGCCGGCAATTGGGATTGATCCCCTCGAAAAGAAGGTGTATATTAATTTAAGTATGCTGGAAAATACATCTTTCCAGCATACTTAAATTTAAGGAGTGATTTTATGATATTTCCTTTTCTTGTGCTTGTTCCTTCTGCACTGATTTTTGTTGTGAATTTCTTCGACAATAAGAGGAACAACAGAAATATAAATTTATGGATGTCTGGATTCTTTTTCATCATTACATTAATATTAGTATTGTGGGCAATCATTAAACATGGGAGGTTGTAATGGCTCCTCGACCACTCGCATGAAATTGCCGCATAGCAATTGCTCTGCCAGACAGAAAGTCTCTGAAACGGATTGGACAGGGGCACAACCAAACGGGCTCACCAATAACAGCGAACCACGCGGATGAAGGGTTAAGCTCCCCTGGATTCTGTGTCTTGGCGGTGTGCAAATGACGTTCGGACAGGGTCGCCAAGTCACTTTGCCGCTTCTTCGTGAGATCGCGTTCATTTTTTCAGCCAGATATAGCGTGTCTTCTTCAATTCCGGCGTCTGCGGCTTCTGGGCCCGACGCACCTCGTCGAGAGCTTCATTGCCCAGCTTCATCACGTGGAACTTGTCGACCGTATGTTGGGCTTGCGGGAATAGTATGTCGCCCGAAGGCTGATCCTATATTGGCGCAAGAAGCACAAGTGCAGTCGGGTGACTCCCACGCAGATCATGGGCATCTTCCAGGGCAAAGGGCTGAAAACCGCAAGCGGATACGGCGAGAAGTGATAAGACGCGAGGTGAAGAATATCGGAAAGCCGT
>JAKACX010000071.1 GCA_021821055.1 Bacillota bacterium | reverse complement strand
CGCTGACGGCAGAGACGATGAGAAAGCCGCCGCGCAGGCCGACCTGATTGCCGATCAATCCAACCAAGAGCGGGCCGCCGAACATACCGAGCGAGTATACCGCCTGGAAGACGCCCATGGCTGTGGCGCGCTCGGACATGGGGACCGAGCGGATGGACAGTCCCATGAGCATGGGCATGGCGACTCCCTGGCCAAATCCGTTGATCGCCTGCGTGACCAGCAGCGCGGTCACGGTGTGCGTGAAAGGGATGGCCGCCGTGCCGAGAGCGGCGAGCGCAAATCCGGCGGCGGCCGTCGCGCGTTCGCCCATCCAGCGTGCGAGGACGGTGCCGCTCAGGTACCCGGCGATCGCATTGGGCAGCGTGGTGAAGAAGGTGAGCAGGCCGAGTTGGCCCCTTGACGCGTGGATGTGGGCGGCGTACAGCGGCGTGAAGCCGAACATGGTCGTGAACGTGACGCACTGCGAGAGGGCGGCGAGCAGCGACGCCGACAGCAGGGACCAGCGACGCGCAAGGCGCAGGAGGCTGCCGATTTCCATTTTTGGCCCTTGCGGCAGTCTTGTCTCACGGATGGACAGGGCGGCGAGCAGACCGACCAGACCGCCGAGCGCGCCGAGGGCAAACGGGGCGTGCCAGCCGTACGCCTGCGCGACAAAGCCCCCGAAGGCGGTTGCGGCCATCTGGGCGATGCTCGCGTAGAAACTGATGACGCCCATGGCGCGCGGCGCCCCGTGCGGCTCGAAATACCCGGTGAACAGGACGGTGAATGCAACCCAGGAGCCTGCGGCGATCCCGGAAAGGGTGCGAAACAGCAGGGCCAGGGGCACGCTTCCGGACAGAAAGAACCCCAGACTGCTCACGGTGGCGCAGACCAGGCCGCCGATGATGAAGAGCTTGCGGTTGCCGAGGCGATCCGACCACACGCCGATCGGGATGCGCACCAAGAGTTGCGCCAGGCCATAACTGCTCACGACGACGCCGGCCGTGAACAGCGTGCCGCCGAGCGCCTCCACGTACGGCGTGAGAATCGGAACGTATGTATACATGCAGAACCAGAACATCATGGTCGATACAAGGAACGCGACTTTGCCGGACTGGGTGCGGTTCATGGGTCACTCCCCGGGGGATATGGCGCCATTGTACCAATGCGGCGGCGGATGCGGTAGTGAAATCGATAACATCGCGAGAAGCGGTGCGACGGCGGCGAAAAATGGAGCGCCGGGCCGCGGTGTTTGGGCGGTAGTTGGAATATACGGGAGGGCGTGCGCGGATGGCGGTGGATGGCGCGGAGGTCAATACACGCAGGGAGCTGGCGGAGATCCATCTCCTCGCACAGGCCGGTATGGGACGGAATGTGGGATTTGCCGCGAACAAGGTGTTTGCGGGACCGCTGCTGGAGGCCCTCGGCGCTTCTCACCCGGTGATCGGCGTGATCCTCGGCATGGAGGGGCTGTTTGGCGTCCTGCTGAGTCCGCTGACAGGGTGGGCGAGCGACCGCACGTCGGCGGCGTGGTTGCGGCGGCGGATCTACGTCCTGGTCGGGCTTCCGGTGGCCGCGGCGGCGTGGGTCGCGTTTTGCATGGCGCACAGCCAGGTCCTTGCCGTCTCGGGACTCATGGTCTTCTACATATTCGAGAACAGCATGACCAGTCCATACCAGGCGTGGATGCCGGACATTGTGGCAAAGCGCAACTGGGGGCTCGCCTCCGGCTATCTGAACGCCTGGTGGCTGTTCGGCAACCTGCTCTCGTTTCTCGCCATTCCGCTCCTGTGGAAGGCGACGCACACGGGCGCGTACCTTGCCACGGGCCTGATCATGGCCGGCTCCGGACTTGTCACCGGGCTTGCCGTCCACGACCGGGTGTCGCCAGGCATTGCAGACGGGCCGGGAGAAACGGCCACGCGCGGCGCGATGCGGCGCCTGTTGCGCGGAGATATGTTGCTGTTCCTTGTTGCGCAGGCGTGCGCGTGGCTGTCGTTTGAAGGCGCCGCGTCGTTCTTCACGCTGTTCATGGTCACCACGGTGCATGGGACAGTGCTCGACGCCGCCTTGGCGATGGCCCTGTTTTCCGTTTTTGGCGTCGTGGCTGCAGCGGCGGCGGGCAAGCTGTATCACAGGTTCTCCTCGCGTTCGGCGTTGATCTGGTCGATGGGGGCGTACGCCGTGATTTCGCTGCTCGGGTATCTTGCCCACGCGGTCTGGTTTATCATGTTGTTCATGCCGATCACGGGCGCGCTCTGGGGGGCGGTGCAGACGGTCTCGTTCGCCTACGCGGTGCAGTTGCTCGACCGGACGCTGCCGGGCGAGGGCGAGAATTGGCGCGCGACGCTGTATGGTCTGATGAATGTGGCGCAGTCGGCGGGGCTGTTGCTTGCGGCTCCGTTTGTCGGACTGTTGGTGCAGGCCGCGGGAGGCGCCTACAGCGTCATGTTTGGCGTGGCGGCCCTGGCCATGGCGGCGGGGGCGGTCGTGATGGCGCGCGTGCGCTGACCGCATCATTCCATTTTGGCTGAAGGTGGCTTGGATGTCTCAGATCTATGTGCAACTTGGCGGTGTGGCCATTTTGCACCGCGCGAATGAACTGACGCAACCGCGCTGGCGGCGGGATGCGGTGTATAAATTCATCCTTGGCAGCCGCGGCTCCATTTCTTTCGAGACGGCGCAGTCTCGCTTGAGGGTGCGGTCAGGTCAGTTTGTGCTGTTCAATCCCGGGGAGAAGCATCGGCAAGTGGGGTGTGACGGGGACAAATTTCTGCTCGAGTTCTCGCCCGGCGTCGTCAACGCAGTGACCGATGAAGTGATAGGGTCTGGCGCCGCAGACGTGCGGTTTGCAAATATGCCGCGCTACAATCGGGAACTGGTCGCGTTGGCCAACGGTCTGCTGCCTGAGCTTTACGATTCCCGGCCGGGTCAGCGACTGGTTTTGGAACATGCAGCACTGCAATTGCTGGTGCTGACGGTTAGGAGTCTTCAGTCTCACGGCTCAGCGCGATCCGGGAACCTCGACACGACCGGCGTCCAGAAAGCGATGGGCATGATGACGGAGTGCTACGCAGAGCCGCTGTCGTTGGAAGGCATCGCGACGTCCGCGGACATGAGCAAGTTTGCTCTGATTCGGCAATTTCGCGAGGTTGTCGGTACGACGCCTTACGAATGGCTGCAACAGTATCGAATCAGTCGGGTGAAAGAAGATTTGCTCAAGACCCGTCGAACGGTGACGGATGTCGCTTTGGAACACGGCTTTTCCAGTGTTTCAGCCGCGAATCGCCTGTTTCGGCGTTTATACGGAATGTCTCCGAGTCAGTGGCGGCAACTTTGCCAGCAGGAGATAGACGCCTGCAGTGAGGACGATGCCGATTCCTGAGATGTCGAATAGCCGCGGCACGGGAACGAGGTGGGAGAGCGCTCCAAACAGCGACAGCGAAACGGCATTTGACAGGTAGAGCAGCACTGCGGAAAAACTGAAGCCTCGTCCCTGGATGGGTCCGGGAACTCGATCCTGCAATAAAAAAATCCTGCTCAGACTGGCGATCGGCATCCCGGCGCCAACCAGCACGCTGAATCCGGCAATGAGAAATGCACTGTGGCTGATCCCAACGCCCATGATTCCGGCGCCCCAGAGAGCGGTTCCAAACATGTAATGTGAAATGCCGAGCGATTTGAACCGCAGCGGCAGCAACAAACTGACGATGATGGAAAACACGCTGAAGCAAATCAGGTATAGGCTGTACATCTGTTCACCGTTATGGAACAATGATTCAGCTTTGAGCAACAGACCGATGTGCCATACCCAGGTGTTGAAGAAGACAACCATGGTGGTGGCAACGAACAAATTTCGCAGATCAGGGGCGCGCCAAGCGAACTTTGCAAACTCGGCAATCGGCTTGAAGACAGTGGATATCATGCCAACCGATTGAATCTTGCTTTCGGATTGGGCTGCCGTTTGTGGAATCGAGGCCATCAGAATAATGACTGCACTCAGCAGATAGGAAATTCCGTCCACCAGGAAGAAGGCGCCATATCCTATCCAGTGCAAGAAAAAGTACGCCGCCGCAGGACCGACGAGTTGCGTTCCGCTGCGACTCATGCCGATCAAACTGTTCGCGGGCGCCTTATCCTCCGCAGAGATGATGATTGGCAGCACAGACCGAGATGTCGGGTTATAAAAACACCCGGCTGTCTGCACCAAAAACGTGATCGCAAGGATTACGGGATATGTGAGTTCATTCATGAAATAGAGGACGGCGCTCGCAATAAGAATAAGGCCCTGCGCCACGTCGAGAGAGACAAGGGCGGATTTTTTGGGCAATTTGTCGGCCGCCACGCCGCCAATCAGTCCGAACAGGGCGTATGGAATGGTTTCGGCCAATGCCACTCCCGTGGTCTGTACGCCGGAATGTGTGAAACTGAAGACGAGCAACAGAAACGCAATGCCCGAGATGCTCGTTCCCGCGTTCGACAGGACCCGGCTGGTGAAATACAAGATGAAATCTCTATTGCGAAACACAGTGCGATACACGATGGCACCTCCCCGCACCACCGTAACGCCGTTGCGCCGCATATTCTATCGAGATATTGCACACACGGAGCGCAATATCTGAACAGGCGGCGCTCTGTGCGTGAAGACAACCCCGTCGGGGAGCCGGACGGGGTTGTCTTCACGCTATCGAATTTTCCTCCACGCTGCGGCTGTCGCGCGCGATGCTGCGACTATTGCAGGGGGAGCGCCTTCACCTGCGCGCTGTCGCCCGCCATGCCCAGCGTTCCAAGGCCCCAGTTCTTCTCGATCGTGCGCAGCAGGGTGTAGTGGTCGGACCAGGTGTTCAACACAAAGTGGCCCGTGCGCTGGTTGTCGAGGATGATCAGAGGCACCTGTCCGCCTCCATACGCGCCCCCCGGCCAGGAAAAACCGTCGACCGGGCCCGCAGGCACCACGGGGGAATCAGGTCCCGGGGCCGTAAATGACTGCAACTGCTGCGGCGTCGGATTTGCTCCGGGATACCCGGCCTCGTCCCATGTGATCAGCATCAGTGAACGACTGTGCTTCCAAGTCGGGGAATCCATGATCGTGGTCACCCACTGCTTGAGAAACTGATCCCCCGCACTGATCAGTTGCTGTTCGTTCGTGTACGGCAGGGTCGCCCCGGTTCCGGGCGGCTGTCCGTGCATGTCATTGATGACATTTGGGGTAATCCATACGAAGTTCGGCACCTGACCGTCCGCCAGGTCGGCGCTGAGTTGCCGCAGCGGCACCACCTGCTTCGCCTGCGCAGAGTTCGCGACATCGCTCATGAGGAGGAATGGATCGTGCTTCTTCGCGTACAGAGCGTTTGACGGCGTCACAGACGGGGAGGTTCCGGCCGGAAGATTGCTCGGGTACCAGTAACCCGTGAACCCAGGGTAGGGAATGCTCTGCATGTACGCCTTCCACGTCAGGTGGTGCGCATTCAACTGATCGACCAGATTCCGGTGATCGAACATCTGCGTCGGATCATCGCTGTTTGAATACCAGTTGTTCCCGGTCAAGGCGGCGACATAGTTCGGCAGACTCACGTGCGTCACGCCGAAATAGTTGTTGTCGTAGCCGTAGGTCGTGATGAGTTGGTTGACAAACGGATCGCTCGGGTTTCCCACAAGCGTCGACGCGCTTTCATTTTCCATCATGATGACGAAGATGTGTTGAAATGGGGCATGGCTGTGAGAGTCGGCCCGATCCTTGGACTTCGCATATGTGGAGGCTGCGGAGACCCCCAGTGCCCCCGACGACAGGACAACGCCCAGTGCCAGAGATGTGAACCAAATTTTCCTCTTCACTGAATTCCCTCCCATTCATCCATTTTGATCCCGCCGGCTGCCTGATTCAGCCTTGCCGGGACATCCACGCAGCTACAATCTCAGACTAACAAGTTTCTGAAAACGCTGTGCGGAGATCATGTTGCCAATCGATTAAGATTCCACAAAGCAATAGAAATCGACGTGTGCGATTCGCATTCATCTGTTCGCATCCGGAACAGGGACGCTGGCGGCGGCTCGTATTTCGGACAGAACAAAAATACTGCCGGAGGCCAGGGCGAGACACCCTGAACCTCCGGCAGGCAAAACGACGCAAAGCGGCGGCGGTGATTCAAATCAGCGCAGGGGCCCGACGGCCGATTACAGCGCCCCGAATGGGGAGGCAAACTGCCCGGCGGTCGCCATCAAGGCTTCCTGTTCAGGAATGCCCATCTTCGTCTTGCGTTCATACGCTTCCACAATCTTCGGCAGCAGGCGGACGTCACCCGCGCTGGCCAGCCCGGTCACTTCCTCGTGCGACAGGACAAACGAGACGCACTTGTCAACGTACGCCTGCTCGTCGAACGGCTCGTACCACGTGTCGTAGCGCTTGGCTTCCGGACTTGACCACGGACCGCGCGCGACGGTCTTGATCGTCATCAGGGCGGCGTCCTGCCGCTTGATCTCGGAGGCCAATGCGTCAAACGACTCGCGATAGGTCGGGTCGTTGTACAGGATGAAGTTGAGCGGCGTGAGGACCGTCGCGAACGGATGGCGCCGCAGTGCATCAAGGTGCACCCGCGGAGCGATATGCCCGTGTCCGGTGATCCCGATGTTCTTGACAAGGCCCTGCTCCTGCGCCGCGACGGCGGCCTCCAGTGCGCCGCCCTTGGCCGTCACCTGGTCGAGTTCCTCGAAGCTCGTGATGGCGTGAAGCTGCAGGAGGTCCACATGGTCGACGCGGAGTCTCTCCAGTGACCGCTCGATTGACCGGGCGGCGTCGTCGCGGTTACGGTCGCCGGTCTTGGTAGCGAGGAAGATCTGCGAGCGAATCTTCGGCATCCAGGGGCCCATGCGCAGTTCGGCGTCGCCGTACGACGCCGCCGTGTCAAAGTGATTGATCCCCGAATCGAGTGCGAACTGGATGGACTGATCCGCCTCGTCCTGCGTGACATTGCCCAGACTCGCGGCCCCGAAAATGATGACCGAACTCATGTGGCCGATACGGCCCAAGCGACGGGTTTCCATAAATGAAATCCTCCTCGGATGCAGTTTTTTCGCGGCATGCGCGGGTGACGGAGCACTTCGTTCACGGCGCCGTGCGCGAGGCCTCCGCCATCGCGGCCCGGTAGACGTGCTTGAGTGGGACATTGTGCGCCAGGGCCGCGGCCCGGCAATCCTCGTACTCCGGCGCGAGATTGACGATGTCGCCATCGGACCGCGCGAGCTTGACGCTCACGGGGCCGTACGGCGTGTCGACCGCGACGGCCGAGCGCTCCAGTTCCCATTTCCATACGGGGTGGTAGCGCAGCCCGATCGTGGTCGTCTGGCGGACGATCTCGGCGGCAAGCGCGGGCAGGCGCTCCGGAGCGCACAGGACCTGCAACTGCTGCGCCGGCCGCCCCTTTTTCATGAGCAGGGGAGACCATGCGGCGTCCATCGCGCCGAGTTCGAACAGCCGCTCGAGGACGAACCCGGAAAACTCCGGATTCATGTCGTCCACGTTGGCCGCGATCAGGAAGGCGTGCGCCGCCGGCGCAAGCTGCGCAGCCGGGCCGGCGGATGGGGACGGCTCCGCGGCGCCCGCGCGCCCGTCCCCGAGCCAGTCGCCAAGCGAGATCCGCAGCACATTGGCGAAGGGGAACTCGCGCGTACCGGCCCCATAACCCGTCCGCCGCCCCACGAAAGGCCGGGAACCTGTCGGCTGCGCCAGCGTGCGCAAAATGGCCGCGCCCGTCGGCGTGACGGTCTCGCCGAACGTGCCGCTCGAGTACGTCGGGAATCCGTGCAGCAGAAGCTCTGTGGCGGGCGCGGGCACCGGCATGACGCCGTGCGCGCACAGAACCTGCCCGCCGCCGACCTCGATCGGGGTCACGACGCATTCCGGTTCGCCGAGCAGGTGCCAGGCGGCCATGCTGCCGACGATATCCACAATCGCGTCGAGCGCGCCCACTTCGTGAAAGTGGATACGCTCCGGAGTGGTGCCGTGGACCCTGGCCTCGGCCTCGGCCAGGTGGCGAAACGCCTGCAGGCTGCGCTCCGCCACGGAGGGCGGCAGGCCGCTGTCGTTGATGATCCGCTCAATCTGCGGCAGGTGCCTGTGCGCGGTCTGTTCGGCGTGCGTGACCGATACGTGCGTCGCCGCGATGCCCGAGCGCTGCACGCGTTGCACGTCCACCTCCCACCCGTCGACCGCGAGACGGGACAGCAGCGCGCGCCAGGCGTCCTCGGCCGCTCCGGCG
>JAKACX010000019.1 GCA_021821055.1 Bacillota bacterium | reverse complement strand
CGGCTCCACGTTGAAGCGTCCGGCGGCGATCCAGTCCATGGCTGGCTTGAATGTGTGATTGATGGCCATCGAACCGATCAGGCGCCAGTCATTGTGGTAGATGTCAAACGGGCTCACCGCGATCTTGGCGTCCGTCGGCGCCACGCCGAACTGCAGGTGTGTGCCGCCCGGGGCGAGATAGTCCAATTGCGTCTGAATCACCGCGGGCAGACCGGTCACGTCGACCACCACGTCGAACCCGCCGCGCCCCTTGCGCCGCGCCAGCAGGTCAGATGTCTGCGCGGCCATGTACGTGGACGTCGCACCGTGTTTGCGCGCCAGTTCCAGCTTGTTTTCCGCCACGTCGATCACGGCGAGTTCGCCCGCGCCTGATTGGGCGAGCGCCTGAACGAGCAACTGACCCATGCTGCCGGCGCCAAACAGCAGGACGCTCTGACCCGCCCGCAGCGCCAGCCGATTCACGGCGTGCACGACGCACGCGACCGGTTCGATGAATGCCGCCTGCGTAAAGGTCATGTCAAATGGCAATTCGTAGACATTCTCCTCCGGCACGCACACGTACTGCGCCATGGCGCCGTTGACCGTGTCCCCGATCGCTCCCCAGCGTTCGCACTGGTTGCCTCTGTCCGTCAGGCAGTAGGAGCACTTGCCGCAAAACAGCGACGGGTCCACCGCCACGCGCATGCCCTTTTGCACGCGCGCCGTCCCTGCTCCAACGTCTGCGACGACGCCGGAGAACTCGTGGCCGGGAATCAGCGGATAAGGGGACAGAAAGTCGCCCGCAAAGATGTGCAGGTCCGTGCCGCAGACACCGCAGCGCCGCACCTCGATCAGGACTTCGCCCGGCCCGGGTTCCGGCGGGTCAACCTCGCGCGCCACAGCCCTGCGCGGCGCCTCCATTACCAACGCCTGCATCGTGCAAGCCTCCCCTGTCAACCGTCTTGTCGTTCGAGTTCCGCGTGGCGGAAACACGACGTCAGGTGGTCCATGACCATCCCGGTCGCCTGCATGTGCGCGTAGCAGACCGTCGGTCCCACGAACGTAAAGCCGCGTTTCTTCATGTCGCGGCTCAGTTCGATGGAAAGCGTTGTCATCGGAGGCACATCGGCCAGCGTCTGCCAATGGTTCACGATCGGCCGCCCGTCCACAAAGCCCCACATGTAGGCGGCGAAACTGCCGAACTCGTCGCGCACGCGCAAGAACGCCCGCGCATTCCCGACCGCCGCGAGAATCTTGCGCCGATTGCGCACGATTCCTCGGTCCTCCATCAAGCGGGACACATCCGTCGCGGAATAATTGGCCATCTGCGCGGCGTCGAATCCTGCAAACGCGGACCGATAGTGCTCCCGCTTCTGCAGGATCGTGTACCAACTGAGGCCCGCCTGCGCCGTCTCCAGAATGAGGAATTCAAACAGCCTGGCGTCGTCACGCACCGGAACGCCCCACTCTTCGTCATGATACGCCACGTAGCGCGGATCGCTGTTCACCCATCCGCACCTGGCGCGCTGATCCGGCGCCGCCATCGGCGGCGCCGCGGACTTCCCTTCCATGGCCCGTCACCGCCCCTATGAGTCGTGAAACGCCACCCGTTGGGCCAGAAGATCGACGAGGTGCACGGCGCTCTGCCCCGGATCGCCTTCCCGTTCGACCCCGAGACGCATCTGCAACTGACACCCCGGATTCGTCGTGACGACCACCTGCGCGCCTGTCGCGCGGACATCGTCCATCTTGTGCGTCAGGATATCGGATGCCATGCCGGGCTGCGTCAAGTTGTAGATGCCGGCCGACCCGCAGCAGTGGTCCGCGCCGGGCAGTTCACAGTACGTCACGCCGGGCATGGATTCCAGCAGCGCGCGCGGCTGCCGCTTGACGCCCATGACGTTGCGCAGGTGGCAGGAGTCCTGGTACGTCACGGTCTCCATCTCGGCGTCCGCGCGCATCTCCAGAGGCCGTCCGTGGTCGACCAGGAGTTCGGAGACATCCAGCACCCTGCCCGCAAACTCGCTGGCTTCCGAGGCGTGCGGCGCTTGCTGCAACAGGTGGTCGTACTCCTTCAGGAACGCGCCGCACCCGCCGGCATTGGTCGCGACATAGTCGACCTGCGCGGCCGCGAACACCGCGACATTGCGCTGCGCCAGTTCCCGGGCGCCCGCGAGTTCACCGGCGTGTCCGTGCAAGGCGCCGCAGCACACCTGCGCCTCCGGTATCACGACCTCAAACCCGCTCTCGCGCAACAGCCGGACCGTATTGACATTCGTCTCGGTGAACAGCACGTCCATAATGCAGCCGCGAAACAGCCCGACGCGGCCGACTCGTTCGCCGACGGGCGGCAGGACGAGCATCTGCGCTCCCCCGGAACGCTCGGTTCTGTTCGGAATGCCCGCCTGGCGGCACGCCTGTGCGACGCCGCGCCCGGTCGCCCGCGGCAGGATGCGTTCCATGTCCTGCATGTGGCGGGGCAACACGCGCAGCAGCCCGCTCGCGCGCACCCGGTCCGCCAACCCGATGCCCTGGTACATCCCAAGCAGCCGCCCCAGCATGCGCATCCGCCTGGTGTGCGGGAACAGGCCGCGCAAGAATACCGCGCGCAACAACTCGGAGCGCCCGGACTGCGGCGCGTGCGATGCAAGCACATCGCGCGTCTGCTCGATCAGCCGGCCGTACCGGACGTCGGACGGACACGCCGGCTCGCACGCCCGGCACCCGAGGCAAAGGTCCATCTGCGCCGCAAAGCCGTCGTCGGGCTGAAGCGCCCCGTGCACGACCGCCTTCATCAGCGCTATGCGCCCGCGCGGCGAAGCCGCCTCAAGCCCCGTCTCGACGAACGTCGGACAGGCCGGCAGGCAGAAACCGCAGCGCATACAGTTCTCCAGTTCGTCCGCATCGAGCGACAGGCGAAACTGGTCGGCCAGTTTCTCATGTTGTGCTGTCATTGCTGCACCACCACCCGTTTGCGCGTCTCAGCGAAAATCTTCCCTGGATTCAGTATGTTCTGCGGATCAAACGCGCGCTTGATGCCCTGCATGATCTCCACCCCGGCGTGTCCGACCTTCCATTCCAGATAGGGCGCCTTGACAAGTCCCACCCCGTGCTCGCCGGTGATCGTGCCGCCGAGCTCTACGGCCGTCCAGAAGATCTCCTCAAACGCCTGCTCCACGCGGTGCAACTCATCGGCGTCGCGCGCGTCGGTCGTCGCGGTCGGGTGCAGGTTCCCATCCCCGGCATGCCCGAACGTGCTGATTCGCACGTCGAATTTGGCGGCGATGCGCTCGATTTCCAGAACCATCGCCGCCACCTCCGAGCGCGGCACGGTGGCGTCTTCCAGGATCGTGGTGGGGCGCAATCTGGCCAGCGCCGACAGCGCGCTGCGCCTCGCCTCCATCACCTGCGCCCCTTCCTCCGGCGTCTTGGCCACGCGCACCGCGAATGCCCCCTGTTCGCGGCAGATTTCTTCTATCGCGGCCAGGTCTCTTTGCACCGAGGCCTCCTCCCCGTCCTGCTCGATCGCGAGGATGGCCCGCGCGTCGACCGGCAGTCCGATATGCGCGAAGTTCTCCACCACGCGGGTGGTCGCCTGGTCCATGAATTCCAGAGTGCACGGCGTGATCTTGGCCGCGACGATGCGCGAGACCGTCCGCGCGGCTTCGTCCAGGCTGCGGTACATCGCGATCAGCGCCCGGCGAAAGGGCGCCTGGGGAATCAGTTTGACGGTCGCCTCGGTGATGATGGCGAGCGTGCCTGCGGACCCGACGAGCAGCCTTGTCAGATCGTAACCTGCCACATCCTTCACAAGTTTGCCTCCGGTCCGGATCACCTCGCCGTTTGCCAGCACCGCCTCAAGCCCGAGGACGTAGTCCTTTGTCGTCCCGTACTTCAGGCCGCGCAGACCCCCGGCGCCAAGCGCGATATTGCCCCCCATGGTGCAGATGACCATGCTGCTGGGGTCGGGCGGGTAGAACAGTCCCGCCTGCTCGACGCGGGTGTGGAATTCCTTTGTGTTCAGTCCCGGCTGGATCGTGGCCGTGAGGTTCTCCTGATCAATTTCGATCAGACGGTTCATGCGCCCCATCGCGATGACCAGGCCGCCCGCGACCGGGACCGTGCCGCCGCACAGGTTGCTCCCCGCGCCGCGCGCCACGATGGGAATCGCATGGCTGGCGCAGACCCGAACGATCTTTGCCACGTCCTCGGTCGTTGCGGGGAAAATGACTCCATCGGGCAATGACTGCACGACAGGAGTCGCATCATAGCTGTAAGACATCAGATTGGTCGCATCGTCCAGAAAATGCTTCGGCCCGACGATCGACACCAATTCTTCACGAATGGACGGATCGAACATGCGTGGCACTCATCCTTAGTTTGAACGAATAATTGCAAGCGGTCAGCCGTGAACCGGACAGTGGGTGTCACAGCACGGTGCAGTTCACACCATGGCGCCGCGGGGAGCCCTTGATCACGCCATGGCGTCCGCCGCATCGAGCCTGCCTTCGAGCGAAAACTGCTCCTGCGCGCCAAAAGACACGTTCACGACGCTCGTCGCGCGCAGTGTATCCCCGGAAAAGACAAACGTCAGCGTCACGACAAACGGTGTCTCGATAAACCGCAGGACGGCGACCAGCGTGTCGGATCCGCGCCACTCGCAAGACGCGGCGACCGGTTCCGGCTGGCCCGCGAACGAACCCGTGCCGTGCACGTAGTGGCCGAAGCCACAGGAGATCTCCTCCGCGCCTCCGTCCCCGGCTCTGTCCCCGGCTCTGTCAGTTGCGGCTGCCTTGGCGCCGTCGGCTGCGCGGGCGTTGGCGCCATCCTTGGCGAGCGTAAACGTGCAGCCGTCTTCCGTCCACGCGAAGGCGACGGCGGTGAATCCCCATTCATTGTCCGCGATGCTGTAACGCGCGCCGGACGCCCTGTGCGGATGCGGCTGACCGCTGCCCACTGGCGGCAGGGCGAGGGCGGACAGTCGGCTCTCCAATGCGCCCTGCGGCGCGGAGACGTGCGCTGCCACTGCATCCTCCATGCCCGGCAGCAGGTGGGCGAAGACCTCATCCAGTACGCGCTGCAGTTGGCTCACTCCGGCCGTGATCGCCAGCACCGCGTCTTGCGCAGGGAAAACCACACAGAATTGACCGAACGCCCCGTCGCCGCGGTACGCTCCGTGCCTCGACCGCCAGAACTGGTACCCGTACCCCTGCGCCCAGTCGCTGGCTGGGTCGTCCCCATTGGCCACGTGCCGTCTGGTCGCCTCCAGAACCCAGTCCCGGGACAGGATGCGTTGCCCCTTCCAGACGCCCTTTTGCAGATACAGCAGCCCGAATTTTGCGATGTCCTCGGTCTTGACGCGCAGCCCCGAGCCGCCGAGATTCCTGCCGCGCGGGCAGGTCTGCCACGTCGCGCCGTCAATCCCGAGCGGCGCAAGAACGCGCGGTCCCAGGTAATCAAGCACCGTCTGCCCGGTCACCTGTTGCACAATGGCGGACAGCATATAGCTCGCACCGCTGTTGTACACGAAGTGCGTGCCGGGCTCATGGACGACTGGTTCCTGAAAGAAACCCCATATCCAGTCGTCGGCGTGCTCGCCGGGCCGCGCCAGTTGCGCCTCCCGCGCGTGCCCCGTGCTCATGGACAGCAGGTGCCGGACCCGCATGGCGGCCAGGTTCGCGTCCATCCGGTCCGGCGCGTATTCAGGGAAAAACGAGTGCACGAAGTCATCGACCGTAAGCAGGCCCTCGGCGACAGCCAGTCCGACGGCGGTTGACGTGAAACTCTTGCTCAGAGAAAACAGCATGTGCGGTGCATCGGCCCGGTACGGCGACCACCAGCCCTCAGCGGCGACCACCCCATGCCTGACCAGCATGAAACTGTGCAATTCCAGTCCGGCCCGCGCGATCCCGTCCAGGAATCGCTCTATCGCATCTGCGGCGACGCCGCGTGATGCGGCGGCGGCGCGCGGCAAGCTCTCAGTCACGGATTTCACTCCCCGGCCCATCCAGCCTTCTCTTCCATTCTATCTGTTCACTCTACCTGATTCGGGTGCGGAGGAAAAGAGCAATCGGTGTCGTACACGTGATCATGTGCAATAACCGACAAGTTGGAGGAGATTGCAGTTGCCAGGAGTCTATTCACGGCCCATGCATCTCTCCTCGTAGGTGATTCGTTTGTGACAGGGAACCTTGATGATCGGCCTGACCTGTTCGGACTACCCGTATTCCCCATCTTGTGCTGTGCGCAGGATCTTCGCCCTACACGGAACTCCATCGAAGCGTATTGCGCTGGTTCCGAAGGGCCGTGAAAAAAACTCGGAGCGGGCTCAAAATGGCTACTTTGCGATTTATACCATATCATCTAAATATTCCATCACGCATATGGAAGCAATCGAGACGGACCGATCGAATTTCGCTACCTCGCGTAATTTCTTATCTATTACAATTTGGTGACTGTTATGCCTACCGAACATTCGTTCAATGGGCGTGGCTTAGTGATAAATTATAAAATTTTACATGGCAGTTTGGCGGTGGTATCATTCCATTTGAGGTACATATCAGCACACTGCGAGGAGAGAAGAACACGAGGGACCCTTTGGTGGCTACTTATGAAGTCGGAACGGGTACCTTTCCGACTGGAAGTGGCACGAAGTGCGACTGCGCAAGCGTAACCGACTCCGCTGTCGAATCTGGTACGTTTGCAGTGAACCTGTATTCCATCCCAAAATTGGGTGGTGACAATGAGAGGGTGATTACAGTGAAAGTGTAAGGAAAAGGATTGTTGCTGTTGTCCAGCGTCTTGTCCACGACTCTGTTGTGCGCAAGCCCATCCATGGCCGCCGGTGAACTTCATGACAGTGCAAGTACTCCCAGAGCTGCGGTTCAGTCATATATTTCTAGTTTGGAACAATATCACTTCACAAGGGCTGCGGACTTTGTGAAATACCAGCAGTTCAAGACACGCCAACAGGTTCTTTCCTTTCTAAAAGGATTTGCCGGCCCCGATCGAGTTCTTCAATTTCGTATCCTCAGGGCAAGGCCCTCCGTGGATAGAGCCTTGGTAACCGTATACGTGAAGCAGAGGTTTGGGAAGCGGATATTCATGGGGAATCAGGTTCTGGAGACGATCAAGCGCCAGAACCGATGGTTTGTATACATACCGACTCCGCATTTACCGAAGCGACCCGCATCCAGAGGGTAGGGATCGCGGAGACTTGTAGGTCGTTTCTGAAATTTCGGAAGCCGAGCGCTAGGGGACGTGTGATGAACCAAATTTCGGCAGGCAACCGACGGTACATATAGTGTTTGACTAATGCCTCAAACACTATATGTGGGATTAAGTCGCCTGCCCAGTGGACTTTATCACTGTCCCTTAGGCCGTCGTTTTTCGAACAACGTACCCCACCGAGCCATGATCATGACGCATTGGCGGCCCCAATATCGGATTAGCCTTTTTCATGTCGGGCCGCGCCCGCTAGGCGCAGCGCGCGGTAGTCCCCCATTCCGACCGCGCCGTCCTGCAGCAGGCCGTGCGCCAGTTCGAAGTACATCAGGGCCACCTGCGTGCGCGGGCCGAATCTGCCGTCGCACGGTCCCGCGTAATAGCCTGCCTCGCGCAGCCTGCGCTGCACCAACTGGACGTCCGCGCCAATATTCCCGAACTTCAGCCTGCGCAGCGGCCGCAAGGGATCCCCCGTAATGATCACGGGCGTCCCCCGCGGCGTCCAGTCGTACAGCTGTTCCACGTCCGCATTGTGCATGCGTATGCAGCCATTGCTCGCGTAGCGCCCGATCGACGCTGGCCTGTTCGTGCCGTGGATGCCGTAGATCCCCCACGGCACGTCGAGCCCGAGCCAGCGCGTGCCAAACCCCTTGCCCCAGCCGCGTTGCTTGTCCACCACCCGCCATGACCCGATCGGCGTGACGGTCGCCGGCTTGCCGAGCGCAACGGCAAATGTGCGGATCAGCCGCCCGTACCGGTAAACGCGCATGACGGGTTGCGCCGTGTCGATCCGGATCACGTACGACGCGGCCGCCGCCCACCCAGGGACGGCCACGAGCGAGCCGATCGCAAACGCGCCGGCCAGGAGCAGGTCGACCGCGAGCGCGCCCACCGTGAACCGCGCGGCCGCCGCGAGAACCCGCAACCCCCGCCACCGCGCACCACCGCTGCGCCTTCGCGCCATCTGTCATCCCTCCTCCTGGATACTATTCCCCACGGAGCCGGGCAGACTCGGCAGGCCATCCAGGAAGACCGCCCGGCGTGCGCGGGCAGCGGTCCACGGCGCGCGACCGGCACTCCGCGGCGGCGACGATGGTCAGTCCTGTTTACAAGCGTCGGCGACACTTCTATACTGCAAGGAGATTCACCGTGCGCAGGTGCGCCATCCTGCCGACGGCATCTTCGCCATTTCCCTTGTGAAAGGAATTTCCCAGTGCTGATCCAACCCAAGATACGCGGATTCATCTGCACGACGGCGCATCCCGCCGGCTGTCAGGCGCACGTTCAGGAACAGATCGACTACGTGGCCAGCCAACCCGCCTTTCGCGGTCCAAAACGGGTGCTCGTCATCGGCAGTTCAACCGGCTACGGCCTGGCCTCGCGTATCACGGCCACGTTTGGCGCGGGCGCCGACACGATTGGCGTGTGCTTCGAACGGCCCGCGGCCGACAACCGCACCGCGACAGCCGGGTGGTACAACAGCGCGGCGTTCGAACAGGCCGCGCGGCAGGCGGGGCGCCTCGCCCGGACGGTCAACGGGGACGCCTTTTCGCACGCGATCAAGAGTCATGTCATCAATCTGGTCCGCAAGGAATTCGGCCAGGCCGACCTCGTCGTCTACAGCCTCGCTTCCCCGCGCAGAACCCACCCGGACAGCGGCGAGACGTTCGTCTCGGCGATCAAGCCGGTCGGCCAGCCCTACACCAACAAGACGCTCAACTTCCACACGGGCGAGGTGTCCGACATCACCGTGGAGCCCGCGACGCAAGACGAGGTCGACCAGACGGTCGCCGTAATGGGCGGTGACGACTGGAGGCGCTGGATCGAGGCGCTGGAAGAGGCGGACGCGCTCGCGCCGGATGTGCTTACCGTCGCCTACTCCTACATCGGCCCGGCGGTCACGCATCCGATCTACCGCGAGGGGACCATCGGGCGGGCGAAGGACGACTTGGAGCAAACGGCGTTGCGCCTGAACGAGCGGCTGAAACGGAGCGGCGGCGGCGCCTTCGTCTCGGTAAACAAGGCGGTCGTGACCCAGTCGAGCTCCGCGATCCCGATTGTGCCGCTGTACATCTCACTGCTCTACAGGGTCATGAAAGACAAGGGCCTCCACGAGGGCTGCATCGAACAGATGTACCGCCTGTTCGCGACGCGCCTGTACACCGAGGACCCGATCGCCGTCGACGGGAACGGCCGCATCCGCATCGACGACTGGGAAATGAAGGCGGATATACAGCGTTCGGTCGCGGCGCTGTGGGAATCGGCCGCCACCGGGAACGTTGAGCAGATCTCCGACCTGGCGGGCTATCGGCACGAGTTCCTGCGCCTGTTCGGCTTCGACATGCCCGACGTGGATTACACGGAGGATGTCAACGCCGATGTCGCCCTCGGGGACATGTGAAAAAGTCCGGAGCGAGATCCAAACCGAACGCATACAGCGTTTGAGGCTTCAGTCAAACGCTGTATACGGACAGCCCTGCGACGGACCGATCGAATTTCACATGTCACTCGGGGACATGTGAAAGCAACAGGCGGGATGACGGCGATCGCCTCAACCGTACCACGGGTCCGCCGCGCGCGCGCCCAGCAGCATGATGGCAAGGATGGCCCGGCTGGCGGTCGGGGCGTCCGCCGCCTCGCAGCGCACTGTGCGCGCCGCAACGCGCTCCGCCCCTGGCATGATGGCGGCCGCCGCCGCCTGGGCCGGAGAGACAAACTCCACCTCGCACACCACGTGTCCCCACTGTGGCAATGCCCGCGCAACAGCGCCGCCCGCCAGTTGCAACACGGCCCCGCGGGCCTCGCGGGCGATGATTTCGGCCGTTGCCTGCGGGCTCAGGCAGCGCGCCGAAAAGCGTCCGATCGCGTACTTCACGACCGCTCTTTGCGCCTGCGGAAGAATGTCCTCCGCCTCCGCCGACAGGGCGTCGTCCCCAGTCACGAGCAGCACGGGCACGCCAAAATGGTGCGCGACCGCCGCGTTGATTCCCAGTTCTCCGACCGGCCGGCCGTTGACGCGCACGTCGAAGATCTCGCGCCCGAGCAGGGTTTCACTCCCGACGCCGCGCCAGTCCCCGACCCTGGCGTGATAACCGACGAAAAAGACACCGTCGCACTCCTCGACGCCCTCCATCATCGGCAGCGACTTGCCGCTTCCGCGCAGCAGTTGCGCGCGCGGATCCAGCTTTTCAGGCAAGATGTTCAATTCCGACCAATGCGCGTCATTGACGTAGACCTCGGTCGCTCCGCCGTCAAACGCACCGGCCACGGCGGCGTTCACGTCCGCGGTCATCATCCTGCGGCCGTATTCCCACTCTCGCCCCTCGGGATGCATCTCCGCGCCGTGCACAACGCCCGTTACTCCCTCTCCGTCAGCGCTGATGTAGATCCGCACGCACCAACCACTCCTCTCGCGCCCGCACCGTTATTTCCCGCACATCCGGATGCCCCGCGTCCAGCCTCCGCCGTCCCGGAAACGCGCGTACCGCGCCCCGCACTCCTGAACTCCATCCGGCTCGCTCACCGCCCGGCGCCGAGCGTCCCGACCGACCACATGACGAGCAGACCGTCGAACAAGACCGCCGGCGCTGTCCATCCGACCGTGACCGACAAGGCGGTGACCCACGCGCAAAAGCCCCATAGAACCACCGCTCCGAGCGTGGGCCACGGCCTGTACAGCCACCCCTTGCACATGTATCCGGCCAACCCGCGCGCGCCCGGCGGACGTTCGGCCTGCGCCAGCCGCGCCAGACCGTTTGCCGCGCATCCAGTCACGATCACGTCCCCCGCGACGAGGAGTCCGGCGTACAGTACGCCCAGAGTAAAATTGGAGAACTGCGCCAGCGCGCCGACGTCCAGCCAGGTGACCGCCGCACAGAGCAAAACCGGGAGCCCGACCAGGAACCCGGGCACCAGGTTGCGGCCGAACGCGCGGGCAAACGCCGCGGCCGCCGCGCGGTACCCATCGTCCGCGCGCCGTGCGCCCACCGCCAGAGCCACGGTCGCCGCGCCGCCCGTCACGACAAAAAGAGACGCCGCAGCCCATAGAAAACTGAGCATGAGGCGCACCGTCCAACGCGTCCACAGATCGATGATTTGCACGACAAACCGATTCACCGCGCCACCCCGCCGTCGCGACTTCGTCCTGCGCCTGCCTTCACGATTTGAGTGAACCCGCGACGGCGCCCGCGACAAGGTAGCGCTGCAGCAGAACAAACGCGATGATCAGCGGCGCCGCGACGATAAAGACCCCGGCCGCGAGCAGCGTCCAGTCGCTCTGGTTGCTGCCGTAAAACGTGTAGAGCCCGCGCGTGAGCGGAAACAGTTGATTGGACGCGAGAAACACCACGGGTCCGATCAGGTCGTTCCAGACGTTGATCGCCACGTAGATTCCGACCGTCGCGAGCACCGGCTTGACCAGCGGGATCAGAATGCGCCAGATGTAGTGAAAATAACCGCACCCGTCCATCGCCGCACTCTCGTCGAGCTCCACAGGAATCGTGCGAAAGTAGCCGACAAAGATGAAGAAGCCGAACGTCAAACCGTACTGCAGATGAAGAACGATGTACCCGATCCGGTTATTGTACAGATCCAGCATGCGCGATTCGATGAACAGCGGGACGAGACCCACGGGCAGGAACATCCCGGCCAGAAACAGCAGGTAGATCACCTGTGAACCCCGCACGTAGCGCCGCGAGACCGGAAACGCGAGGAGCGCGGCGAACAGCAGCGAGAGCACGGTCGAAAAGAACGTGTACAGCACCGAATTCGAGAAGTACGTCCCCATTGTGGCCTGGCTCCATGCGGAAGTAAAATTGCTCCACATCAGCGGGCGCGGAAACGAGACGGGGTTATTAAGGAACTGCGCGGGACTCTGCAGAGCCACCGCCAGCAGGTAGGCGATCGGCCCGAGGTAGAACACGACGGCGACGACGCCCGCGAGCGCGAAGGCTCCCCACGACGGCTTCTCCCGCAGTGAAGCGGGCTTGCCCAAGGAGATCACAGGACTTCCTCCCTCTTGCGCAAGACTTTTTGCAGCGTCAGCGCGACGGCGAGCGTGATGGCGAATTCGACCATATTGATGGTGGCCGCGAGTCCGAGGTTGCTGGATCCCTCAAAGGCGGTATTGAACATGTACATACCCAGCGTATTGGTGTGGTACAGCCCGTCTGTCAGCACGTAGATCAGATCGTACGTGTTGAGCGACCCGACCGCCGCGAGCAAGACGTTCACCGTGGTGCTCGGCGCGATCATCGGAAACGTGATGCGCCGAAAGATCACCCACGACGACGCCCCGTCGATCTTTGCCGCCTCGTACAACTCACCCGGGACCGTGTTCATTCCGGCCAGGTAGACGATGGTCGTAAACCCGAGACTGGCCCAGATCTGCACGAAGATCACGAGCGGCAGGGCAAAGCGGTTGGAACCCAGAAAGGCGGAACTTCCGCCCCAGAGCGCCAGCAGACTCGCCGCGGGCCCGCCCGAGGGGTTGAGGATCAATGCCCACGTCAGGCCAATCACCGTCACGCCGAGCGCCGCCGGCATGAACACGAGCGAGCGGAACACGGCGCGCCCGGGATACCTCCGCGTGAACAGGTGCGCCATGCCGAGCGCCGCGACGTTTTGCACCACCGTGACACTGACCGCGAAGACGAGCGTATCGCGAATCGCCCCCACAATCCCGGTTGAATCAAGCACAAACGCCTGCACGTAGTTCTGCAGTCCGATGAAATTCACCGGCAACCCGGGAATGCCCGAGTAGTTGGTGACGGAGATGACCGCCGTCGCGACGGACGGCACGACGCCAAACAGCACATAGAGCAACAGCCCGGGGAGCATGCCGATGTACAGTTGGACACGGTCACGGCCGCGATACAACGAAGCCACAAGCGTCCCCTCCCAAGATTCACGTCCGGCGCTCCACACCGCTCTGCGCGATCCCCTCCGGGCTACTTGACGACCTGCTGCCACGCAGACTGGTACATGGACGCCACCTTTTGCGGCGTGTACTTCCCTTGGTACATCTCAAGCTGCAATTGCCACCAGTTTTTCGGCTGCACGTAATATGAACCGCTTCCAGGCAACTGCGGGAAGATGCGGTCGAGCATCACGCCTTTGCCGAACCAGGGGCCGAGCGCCCGCGACGCGGCGCTGCTGTACGCGCCCCCGACGCGGCTGGGCGAAATTCCGGTCGCGTCCACGTACTGCGCGTAGATCTTCGGGGAAGCGAAGAAGTCGAGCCACTTGAGCGCCGCCGCCTTGTGCGGGCTGTTGTTCAGCACCACGAAGGTGAGATCGGGCTGGAGCAGCGACTGGTTCAGCTTCGGATTGTTCGAACCGGGCAGCGGGAAGTACCCCATCTTCATGTGTGGATTCGCCTGCGCGACAGACGCCAGGTCCCACGATCCGTCGAGCAGCATGGCCGCCTTGCCGTTCGCGAACGCCCCCGGCATCGCCTGCCACGGCACGCCGGTGAAATTCGGCTCCAGGTATTTCATGATCGCGCGTTCGCGCACCATGACCTTGATGAACGCGGGGTCCGTCCACTTCGTCTTGTTGGTCCAGAGCGCCGTGTTTACGTTGCCCACCTTCGGCATCCAGATGTCCTGCATCAACGGGTTGGTGATGAACATCAGGTAAAGCGGCCCGACATTTTGCAGTCCGTCGAAAAACGGCGTGACATGGTGCGCCGCCAGCACCTGCGCAGTGTGGATCAACCCATTGTAAGTCTTCGGGGGAACAAGGTGGTACTTTGCGAAGATCGCCTTGTTGTAAAATACGCCCTGCTGGTAGACTCCGGTAACCAGTCCGTACAGCTTGCCCTTGTACATGTCGCCGGACAGGACCGACGGGTTGAAATTCTTCACCCACGGCTGCCCGTTGAGCGGCGCAAAGACGTTGTGCACCGCCCACAACTGCGTCGGGGTCAGGTTGTTCTGACTCATGTTGAACGGAAGCGGCTGAAAAGGAAAGGTGCCCATGATGTCGGCCGTTCCGCCCTGCACCGCGGTCTGTTGCATGGTTGCATAACCGCCCGACACGTCGGCCGTCGTCTGGTAGTTCACGGTGTACCCTGGGTTCGCCTTCTCAAACTCGGCGTTGATCTTCTTTAGCACGGTCACAGCAGGCGGATTCACCCACGTGATCAGGTTGATGACCTGCTTGGTCGCCGCTCCCGCGGGACTCGCCACGGCCAGTCCGGTCGACAAGGCCAGCAGCGTGGATACGCTGGCGGCCACCGCTCTCTTCTTCATCTCTATCAACCCCCTCGCATGAATCTTCAGTCTCATTCACTCTACATTTGGCGTACAACTTTGTCAATTGAATCTATTTTCCAACGAAAATTTATTTCACACGCACTGCCAGATATAGTTCAGGTTCTGCTGCCAGAATGAGTCGACAGCGGATCTCCGCATTTCGATATGGCAGGTGATTCTTCAATATTATGGCCAACCAGATGAGCAAGCGTCTCATGGGCGTGTGCGCGGTTGCCGTGACATCCGTGTACGCCGCCGGCTACATCTACACGCTTCCGTCCGTCCAGGCCACGTCGGGCGGTGTGCCGGCGTTGTCGCCGACGGGCGCGAGCGCACCGGGAACGGGCGCATCCCCGCAGGCGTCCGGCGGGGGATCGGGCAACGCGTCGGCGGGCTCGACGCCGTCGGCGCCCACGTCGTCCGGCTCCGCCCAGGCGAACGGTTCATCCGCGTCTTCCCCGTCCGGGGGCTCCGCCTACAGCGCGACAGGCGGATCGGATCGCGGCAGTTCCGGCGGTTCCGACGACACAGGCGGGTCGGGCGGCGAATCCGGCGGATCTGACGACGGCGGCGGCGCAGCGCGTTCACCCGCCGCGTCCGGCGCACCGGCATCCTCGTCGTCATCGGCCTCGTCCGCCGGGTCCTCATCGGCGCCGTCGGCCTCGTCCTCTTCGAGCGGCGCCAGTCCTTCTTCCGGCGCCGGAGCCGCCAAATCCGCCCAGTCCGCGGCGACCGGGAAGAGCAGCCCGGGCGCCAAACCGTCAGCCACGAAACCGGCGGCGCACGCGGCCAAGTACAAGGACGGCACATACACGGGCGTCGGAAGCAACCCCTACGGCACGCTCGCGGTATCGCTCACGGTCGCCAACGGCAAGATCTCGTCCGTGAAAATCACGCAGTACAACATGCACTACCCGCAGTCTATCATTGACCCGCAACTGCCGCACGAGGTCGTGTCCATGCAGACGTGGCAGATCTACATTGTCACGGGCGCGACGGCAAGCACGTACAATTTCGCCGAAGCCGTGTACAAGGCGCTGCAGCAGGCCAAGGCATGAATCCCGTTCACTCGGTCCACGGCGCCGTCCACGCATACGCCACCGAATCGCGCCTCCTGATGGGGACCACCGTCGATATCACGGTGGTCGGGCACCGGCCGGACGACGCGGTGCAGGCCGCATTTGAACGCGCGTTTGGCGCCATGAGCTTCGTCGAACGGTCATGCAGTCGCTTTGACGGCGACAGCGCCCTGCGCGAACTCTGCCGCCGTCCGCTCACGCCCGTCCGCGTGCCCGACATCCTGTTCGAGACCCTGCGCGTCGCGCTCGAACTGAGCGAATTGACAGGCGGCGCGTTTGACCCGACCGTCGGCGCGGCGCTCGAGAACCGCGGCTTCAGCCGCCACTACCTGACCGGGGACGCCACCCTCGCCCATCGGCCGGGTGACGAACGCGCAACCTACCGCGACATCGTGTTGAACGAAGACGAACGCACCGTCCTGCTGCAAAAACCGCTCCTGCTCGATCTCGGCGCAGTTGCCAAGGGTCTGGCGATCGATCTCGCCGCGCGCGAACTCGACGGCTGGCAGGGCTTCGCGGTCAACGCTGGAGGCGACCTCTACCTGCGCGGGACAGATCCGACAGGGAATCCCTGGACCGTGGGAATCCAGCACCCGCTGCACCAAGACGCGATGATCAGCCGGCTCACGGCGACCGACGCGGCGGTCTGCACGTCCGGTAGCTACGAAAGGCGGAGTCCCGTGTCGGCGGACGCGCACCACCTGCTCGATCCCCGCACCGGAGAGTCCGTCCGCGGCCTGCTCAGTTGCACCGTGGTCGCCCCCATGGCCATCCTCGCGGACTCGGTGTCCACGGCCGCGTTTGTCTCCGGGGACGCGGAGCGGGCGCTCACCCTGCTCTCCGGGCTCGGACTTGCGGGCCTGTGTGTCGACGAGGCGCTCGCGATCACCAAAAATGCCGCCATGGAGGAGTACACGAAATGAATGGAGCACAGACGGCGCGCCCGCCCGCCGGAAGAATGGAAAAGTTCCTCAAGACGCCAAAGGGCTACATCACCGCCGTCCTCGTCGCCCTCACGCTGATCGGCGCCCTGCGCCCGCAGGACCACGTCGGCCTGCTCAACGCCGCGGCGGCGGTCGTCACCGCGATCGTCCTCGACGGCGCCGTCATGTTTCTGCAGCGGCGCCGGATACGCTACCCGGACGGAGGCGTCATCACGGCGCTGATTGTCGCCGACATTCTGGGCCACGCGGCGCCGCTGCCCGTCATCGCAGCCACAACCGGCGTCGCGCTGCTGTCCAAACACATCCTGCGCGTCGGCCGCAAGCCGGTGTTCAACCCCGCGGCGTTCGGTCTTCTTTTCGCCATTCTCGTGTTCACCAATACAGGGCAGAGTTGGTGGGGCAGCCTCGCGCTGATGCCCGTGTGGCTGTTGCTGGCGCTGGTTGGCGGCGGCCTGTTGATCACGGTGCGGGTCAACAAGTTTCCCCAGGTCACGGCGTTTCTCGGCGCCTACTTCCTGCTCCTTCTGGCGATGGCCGTGCTGCACGTCGGACTGCCCTCCGACACCCCCGGCGCCGCGCTGCGCCCGCCGTTTGTCAACACAGCGCTGTACCTGGCGTTTTTCATGCTGACCGATCCGCCGACGTCGCCCGCCGCCTACCGCCAGCAGATCCTCTTCGGCCTAATCGCGGCGACGGTCGGGACGGCCATATTCGCGACGTCCGGAGGGCTGGCGTACCTGCTGGTCGGACTGCTGACGGCAAACCTGTGGAAGACTCTCTGGCAACTGGCGACAAAGAGACAGCCGACATCCTCCGCCGGCGTTCCGGAGGACCGTTCACCAGAGGGCCGCGCGCCGCGCGTTGTGGTATGATGAGTGGATATGGACCGCCATTGGAGCGTTGAACACACGTGAACCAGACGCATTCCAGCCGCCGGGGGCAACCGCGCGTGACCGAACTGTCCGTGACGCAACCGGCTGAACTGTTGGCTTTCCTCCTCACCCGCCTGCCGCAAGCGAGCCGCAGGAAAGCCAAACTGCTGCTCGCGCACGGCCAAGTGTCTGTGCAGGGATCCGTTGTCACCCAGTACAACCATGCGCTCCGGCCGGGAGACACGGTGCAGATTGGCTGGGGCAAGGTGGAAGCCGCGGCCGGTCCCGCGAACGTGCGCATCCTGTTTGAGGACGAGCACCTGATCGTCGTCGACAAACCGGCGGGGCTGCTGACCATGGCCACGCCGCGTGAAAAAGAGCATACAGCGTACCGGCAGTTGATGGATCACCTGCAGCGCGGCGACCCGGCGCAACGCGTATACATCGTCCACCGTCTCGACCGGGACACCTCGGGCGTCCTCTTGTTCGCCAAGAACGCGGATGTGCAGGAGGCGCTGCAGACCCACTGGCGCGACGCCGTGCAGGAGCGCACGTACGCCGTCCTTGTCGAGGGACGCGTACGGAACAGCGAAGGCACCGTCACGTCTTGGCTCAAGGAGAGCCGCACGCTGCAGATGGTCTCCAGCCGCGTCCCGAACGGCGGACAGAAGGCCATCACGCACTACAGCGTCCTGCAGGCGACCGACGCCTACTCGCTGCTCCAGGTCCGTCTCGAAACCGGCCGCAAGAACCAGATCCGCGTGCACATGCAAGACCTCGGGCACAGCGTCGTCGGCGACCGCAAGTACGGCGCCAGGGGCAACCCTCTCGGCAGGCTCGGCCTGCATGCGCAGATTCTCGCCTTTGTCCACCCGACGACGCGCGAGACCCTGCGCTTTGAGACGGAGATTCCGAAGAAATTCCGCGCGCTGCTTCTGTAGAGGCGCAGCGCCGTCACGGACCGCGGCGCGCGCCGAACAGCTCGATCCCGCGCATTCGCCTGTCGTACATGGGGGACACGAGATACGGCCGCCCCTTTTGGCACACCAGATTGTCCCCGTCTGTCAGCCCGGCGTCGCGGGCGGCGAGAATATGGACCAGGCGCGCCCGCCAGCGGCGCAGGTCATCGCCGTGCGCCGCGTGGGGCGCGAGGTTGCGCAGTTCGTACGGGTCGCCCGACAGATCAAACAGTTGCTCAACGCCCGTTCGCGGGAACCAGATGTATTTCATCGCTCCGTCCGTCAGGTACTGCATCTCCTGTTCCTCCGCGTAGGCCGTCGAGTGTTCCCCGTGCACGAACTGCCGCCACGGCGCGCCGCCATCGCGCATGACGGGCAGGAGACTCGCTCCGTCGACGGTTTCTGGCACGGGCAGCCCGAGCGCGTCGAGAATGGTCGGCATGATGTCCTGCAGGCACACCGGCTGCTCGACGACCGGGCGGGAAGCGCCCGCCGACTGCGGCAGGCGCACGATCAGAGGCACATGCGCCGAGCCTTCGTAGGCGTACGTCTTGCGCCACAGGTGATGGTCGCCCAGCATATCGCCGTGGTCGGATGTGAATACGATCAGCGTGTTGTCCAGCAGGCCGCTCTTGCGCAGGAAAGTCAACAGGCGTCCGATCTGCTGGTCAATCTGCGTGATTGAACCGTAGTAGCCCGCGCGGGCGCGCCTGATCTCCTCGGGGCTGCGCACCCCGCGCCACGCGTCGGGGCGCACGGCGTCCTGCGGGACGTCGTACATGCCGGCAAAATCGCCCACGGCCGGCTCGGGCAGGTCTCTGTTCATGTACAGGTCGAAGTAGTACTGCGGCGGGTCGTACGGGGAATGCGGCCGCGCGAATGACGTTTTCAGGAAAAATGGCTTGCCGGGGTCGCGTTCACGCAGGAACTTGATCGATTCATTGACCGTCCAGTTGGTCGGGTGCAGGAATTCCGGCGCATGGTACGGCCGCGCCATCCACGAGTTCCAGTCCACTCCGTGGTCGGAAATCCCGTAGTCGCCCGTCTTGTTGCGGTCAAACCACTGCTTGTAGTCCGACTCGAAGCCAGGGTCGTGCGCCCGGCCCGACTCGTCGAGCACGGTGTGGTGAAACCCGTTTAGCGACCGCTGCGGGTAGAAGTGCATCTTGCCGACACCCTGCGTGTGATACCCTGCCTGCGCCAGTTCGCCCGGAAGGGTGTGGGCGAAATTGACGCCCATCTCCCTCTGCCCGCGTCCCATGCCGAGGATGCCGGTGTTCCATGGATCCATGCCTGTGAGCAGGCAGGAACGCGCCGGAATGCAGGACGGACTCGGCGTGTACGCGACCGTGAACCTCGTGCCCATGGCGGCGAGCCAGTCCAGGTTGGGCGTCTCGATCGCCCGGTTGCCGCAGCAGCCGAGGGTGTCCCAGCGCTGCTGGTCCGTCATGATGAGCAGCACGTTCGGTTGCGCCAAAGGAAAGTCCCCTTTCAAGCGTTATTGACTGCATTCTGCCGGACAATTCTATTTTCTTCAACACTGCGGCAGTGCGGCGCCGCCGGCGCAGGCCGTGCGCTCGCCAAACAGAGGAAATCTTAACGCAATATCAACACCCGCCACACACATTGCGTATTCCAACCATGTACAATGCCATGGGAGCAGTGGCGCCCGTCCGGCCCGTCCGGCCCGCGCGGCTGCGGGCGCGATGTCGCGACTACCGTCTCCGGGCCGCGTTGTGGTACGTTAACACGGTACACCCTGCGGCGCATAGATGAATCCATGAACGAGACAGAGCGTCACGGCTCGTGACTTTCAGGAGGTTGACAATCATGAGTATGGCGCAACAAGACAGCGTTCTCGTCCGCACACTGGCGGAGAGCTGGCGCCGCGAAATGGAGGCCGCACGGCTCTATGGCCGGGCCGCCACACTGGAACAGGATCCTTCGCGCCGGTCAGTCCTGACACAGCTCGCGGATATTGAAAAGTCCCACGCCGAACTGTGGATCGGCAAGCTGCGGGAAGCAGGCGCGTCCACCCCGACGGCGCCCCAGGCGGACGACTCATCCTCGCTCACCAGCCAGGAACTCCTCCAGCGGCTGGACGAACTCGAGCACCAGAACGCGGCGTGGTATCAATCGCTCAAGCACGTGTTTGAAGACCAGGCCCTCGTCGGCATCATCGACCGCATCAACGAAGAGGAATCCCATCACGACAGCACCGTGCGGACGCTCTTCACAGCCCCCGCCGCTCACATCGGCGAATCGCTCGGACGCCTGTGGGGGGCCGAGCGCTGGCACAAACGCGACAGCGTGGGCTGGCTCGGCGACGCGATCTACGGCGTGAACGACGGACTCGGCGCGATCTTTGGCATCATCGCCGGCGTCGCGGGGTATACGGCAAACAGTCATACGGTGCTTGTCAGCGGCTTTTTCGGCGCGGTCGCCAGCACGCTCTCGATGGGCGTCGGCGCCTGGCTCTCCACGCGGTCGAAGAACGAACTCGCGCACAGCGAACAGCAGCACGAGAGGCGCGAAATCCTGGAGAACCCGGACGAAGAGTTGGAGGAACTGCGCCTGCTCTACGAGCTCAAAGGCTTCACGAAAAACGAAGCGGCTGAGATTGCCGACCGACTGGCGGGCGACCCGGAGCAACTGCTCAAGGCCATGAGCCAGGAGGAACTCGGGCTGTCGGAAGACGGCGAGGGCAACCCGTGGTCATCCGCCGGCATCGGCGCGCTCTCGACTTTCGTCGGCGGCATTCTGCCCTTGACGCCGTTTTTCTTCATGAGCGGCATAGCGGCGATCGTCGCGGCGGCGATTGTGAGCATTGTCGCCCACTTCGCCGTGGGAGCCGCGAAGAGCGTCGTCACGGTGAGAAGCTGGTGGACGAGCGGACTGGAGATGACGGTCGCGGGCATTCTCGTCGGCATCGTGTCATACGCGGTCGGCCTGCTCGGGACCGCGCTGATCCACGCGTAAGCCGCGTCGGCCGGCGGGCTTGCGCGGGGTCGACGCGATGCGCATGATGGCGAGCAGCACGACGAGCAGCGCCAGCATGAACAGGGCGATGGACCAGATGACCAGAACGACCGGGAGCGCATCCATCAGCCAGCCGACTGCCACGGGCAACGCGGCCCCGCCCAGCCCGGCGAACGCTGTCACGAGACTCGTGACGAGACGCGTGCGCCCCGTGAAGGTGTGATTGGCGAACACCATGATGAGCGCGTAAATGCTTGACATCGCGAGGCCGACAAGGAAGACCATGACGTAGAAAAAGGCCGCGTTGCGCCATGCGGTCAATCCCATGAGCAGCGCGATCGCAAGCGAGATGCTCCACAACAGAAACCGCGCGTACGGAACCTTGCGGACAATCCTGCCGGTCAGCGTCCGCCCCAGCACCATGGCGCTCCAAAACACCGTGATCGTGAGTGACGCTGTACTCGCCGACGCGTGCAGGTACGGGATGAAGATGGCGGGCAGAAAGCCGTTCACGGACGACTCGATTCCCACGTACAGAAACGTCATGGCGAGGAACAGCGCGAGCACGACCATTCCCGTCCGGCGCGTCATCTCCGAACGTCCGGTCACTGCGTCGCGGGGACCGGACGCGCCGTCTGCGCTCCCGTCCAGACGGACGAAGAGCCACATCACGCCGAGGACCAACGCCAGCGCGCCAGGCGCGGTGAACGCGAACGGCCACTGGCGGACGGCGAGCAACCAACTGGCGAACAGCGGCATGAGCAGCGCTCCGAGGCCGAACGCGACCTCAAGCCTGCTCATCATCACCGCCCGCCGCCCTTCGTACCAGTCCATCACGGACGCGGCGATGGTCGTCTGCATCGCCCCGAGGCCGAAGCCATTAAGGAAACACAGGACGGCGACCACCGGCAGCGGAGGCAGCGTTCCCATGAGCAGTTCGCCGAGACCCATCGCGGCGCTGGCCGCCATGAGCGCCGCCCTGTGGCCGACCCGGTGGATGGCCGACGACGCCGCGCCGACCCCGGCCAAAAACCCGATGAACTGGAAGAGCATGACCTGGCCCCCGACGATGTAGGAGGCGTGGTAGTGTTGCAACATCGCCGGAAGGACAGCTCCGAGAACGACGGTCGAAAGACCGTTTAACACATACATGAGAAACGCGTTGGAAAAGAACGAGCGCATGACACCCTCCTATGGGAACTGTGAAAGAGTCCGGAGCGAAGTCCCAAACGGACACATATAGCGCTTGAGGCTTCAGTCAAACGCTATATATGGACAGACCCGCGACGGACCGATCGAATTTCACAGTTCCCCTATGGGACATGTGAAAAAGTCCTCGACGCAGGCGCCCATCGCGCCGGCCGCTCTATTGCCCGCCCTGTGAATGCGGCGATACAGGGGCCACGACAACCTCCACCTCGGCGTCCGACAGCGCCGCGGACAGTTCCCGCCCGGGCTGCCGGTCCGTCACCAGCACGTCGATGTCGCGGAGCGGCGCGACCTGGAAAAACTGACGCTTGCCGAACTTCGTGTGATCGGCGAGCAGGATGATCCGATCCGCCTGGCGCAGCATCAGGCGCAGCATGTGCCCCTCCTCCTCATAAGGGCTCATCAGCCCGTCCACTCCGATCGCCCCGATCCCGAGCAGCAGCTTGTCAACCCGGTAGTCGGCGAGCGTCGCCAGTGTCCGCGCCCCGAACAGGAAACGCTGCCGGCGGTGCAGTTGCCCCGCCAGCAACTGGATCGTCGCGCTCTGGTGGTGCGCGAGAATGCCGGCGATGTCGATCGAGTTGGTCACGACCACATTGTCTTCGGTCCGCAAGCACTCAGCCGCCGCCTGGACCGTTGTCGAAGCGGTCAGGAAAAGGTGGTCGCCGTCCTCGACCAGTCTCGCGGCGGCAAGCCCGATGGCCCGCTTGTCCGCCGTCCCGGTGCGCGCGCGTTCATCGTAGAAGCCCACGTCCCTGGTCAATGTGGACAGAATCGCTCCCCCGTGCGTCCGCACGATCGCCTTTTGCTCCTCAAGTTTCACCAGATCGCGGCGCGCCGTGTCGCGGGAGACCCCGAACTGGTCGCAGATGTCCTCGACGCGGATGCGTTTGTGCTGGTGAAGGTGTTCGAGGATGGAATCCAAGCGCTCCTCCTGATACATGGCCCACCCCTCTTGTGCATATTATACTTACGTGTATTGTAGCGTATGTACGCGTTTCGTGCAACGATGGATGGCAGACAGGCTTCCGCGCGCCAAAAAAATGCGAAGACGACCGCATTTGTGGTACCGTATTCATGGCTCGACCCTTCCTGTGGGCAAAATGAACGACCCCCTTCAAATGACGGATGTTGTGTCATACGCCTGGGCAAACTGTATTGGGCCGGACCTGATCCTGATACCGGACGCTTTGGCAACCGCCCTGGCCGTTTTCACGTGGACACCGCGAGAGGAAGTGGGCAGCATGGATCCTGATACAGACAAGGTGGCGCCCCTGCGTCAATTCGACGACGCGGTCAAAATGACGCCGCTTCGCCGATGGGCGATCGGCGTCATCGCGCTTGGCGAGTTCGTCGATGGCTACGATCTCATGGTCATCGCGGGCGCGCTCATCCTGCTTAAACCGCAAATGCTGCTCAGCGCGTCCCAGGTGGGGTTGCTGGGAGCGTCGGCGTTTCTGGGAGCGGCGATCGGCTTGTTGATTTTCGGGAGTCTCACGGACCGCATCGGGAGACGCACGGTCTTCACCTTCAACCTCGTGTTTTTCGTACTGTTTTCGCTGCTGTCCGCAGCGATCAGCAACGTGACGGAACTGTTCATCATCCGAATATTCATTGGCGTCGCAATCGGCGCGGACATCGCGACCAGCATGGCCTTCCTGACCGAAATTTCCCCCCGGCTCAAACGGGGGTCCCTTTCGGGGGCGCTGCCCCAGATGGCCTGGACATTCGGAGCGCTGTCCTCGCTGCTGGTCGCCCTACTGTTATACAACACGATCGGCAGCCAGGCGTGGCGGTGGATGTTCGGCCTGTCCGCCGTGCCCGCCCTCGTGGTCCTGGTCGGAAGGCGACTGCTGCCGGAGTCTCCGCGCTGGCTGATCAAGCAGGGGAGAACGGAGGAGGCGATGGCCGCATTGGAACTCTTGGGCGTTGGCAGAGGCATCCAGACGCAGTTGGACGCGGGCTCCCACCACCTCAATCAAGGCAGCTATCCCGATTTGTTTCGCAAGCCGTACACGCGGCAGGCCATCCTGGCCTTCGTCATCGTCGGCTTCACCCCCTTCATGGGCGCGACGGCGTCGGTGGTGGGACCCTATGTGTTTCAGTACGTGGGCGCGTTTGGGCTTGCCGGTTCGTTACAGGCGGGGACCATCACGTGGATCGGCGGGCTCATCGGCGCACTGGTCGCCTACCTGACGATCGACCGCATCGGGCGGATGACGTCGGTGATCATATCCTGCTGGGGATCGTTTCTCGTTTCCGTGGCGTTGGCCTTGGGGGCGGTGCAGTATCCTCCCCTGTTTCTTGTTTTGTTTGTCTGCCTGGCCGCATTGACCTGGTTTGGCGCCTCGTCATTCTGGCTGCTTCCCTCGGAGTTGTTGCCGACGCACTTGCGGGGCAGGGCGCAGGGATTCGGGAACGGACTGGCGAGGCTGATGGTTGCCGTGGCCACCTTCGTGATTCCGGTTGGAATCGCGCATCTGGGTTTCTCGGCGACGATCACCCTGCTCGGGTCGGTGGGCCTGGTCATCGGCCTCTACGCCACGACAGGGTTCAAATTTGAACCCAGGGCGAGGAGTCTGGAAGAAGCGAGTATCGACAGGACCGTCTGACGAGTCCCGGGAGGAAGGCGAATGGAATTGACCGCAGACCAGAAAAATGCCGCTGACACCCGGCCGAATGTCATTTGGATTTTTGGCGACCAACACCGGGCGCAGGCCACAGGGTACCGGCAGGACCAAAACGCGTTCACGCCCAATATGGACAATTTGGCGGCGTCAGGCATTGACTTTTCCAGGGCGGTGTCCGGTTACCCCCTGTGTTGCCCCGCGCGCGGATCGTTTTTGACGGGACGTTATCCGAACAAGGTGGTCCCCGGGCATGAGCACCAGCTTTCTCCCGATCAACCGACGATTGCCCACGTATTCAACGATGCGGGCTATCGAACGGCGTATTACGGCAAGTGGCACCTTGACGGGTTCCATGAGAGCGAGGGCCGCGCTGCCATGCACCTCATTCCCCCGGGACGCCGCGGTGGATTTCAACGGTGGCTGGGATACGAGAACAACAACAGTCAATGGGACTGTTGGATTCAGGGCGGCGAAGGGGACACCGCTTTTCATGAGCGGTTGCCAGGATACGAAACGGACGAACTCACCACGCTTTTCATCAACTACCTTCAGGAACAGCAGCGTCAGGCGGAAACCGGCGAACCAAAGCCGTTCTTCGCCGTGCTGTCTGTGCAGCCGCCGCACAACCCGTACATAGCCCCGGAAGACGCAAGAAGGCATTACACGGCGGGAGAAATCGCACTGCGACCCAATGTCCCCGACATCAAGGGGGTGACGGAGCGCGCGCGCAGGGACTTGGCGGGGTATTACGCCATGATCGAAAATCTGGATTGGAATATCGGGAGAATCATGCAGGCGCTCAGGGATACCGGGCTGCTCGACACGACCCACGTCCTGTTCTTCAGCGACCACGGTGACATGCACGGATCGCACGGGCAATTCAGGAAGCAGACGCCCTACGAGGAATCGATCCGGGTGCCGTTCATCATTGGCGGGGAGAGGTCATTTTACGATGGGAGAAAGACAGGGATCGTGACCGCCCCGCTCAACCACGTCGACGTCGCGCCGACCACCCTGGGGCTGTGCGGGATCGACAAGCCCGAGTGGATGGAGGGCGCCGATTATTCTGGCTATCGACTGGCGACGCGCCCCATGGGCAGCGCACCGGATTCAGCCTACCTCCAATGCATCATGCCCACGGGCCACGACGACGGCGTGGACCAGCCGTGGCGGGGCGTGGTCACGGCGGACGGCTGGAAGTACATCGTCCTGGAAGGGGTTCCGTGGCTGATGTTCGACCTGAACGAGGACCCGTACGAGCAAGTCAATCTGGCGCACAACCACCATCACAGCGCCATGCGCAAGAAGCTCAATGACCGGCTAAGAGAGTGGATCCATCAGACGGATGACCAGTTTCCGGTTCCCCGACTGTAAGGACACGATTCTTCGATACAAAAATATCTTCCCAGCCCGGTGCGTTCGTACCAGGCTGGGATCTCGCCGGGATACAACTCAAAATGTTCCGATGATTCGTCTGGTTCACCACGTTCACAGGAAACGCGACCGTATTATACAGTCAGAAGTAGTCGATGGAAGGACCAATTCCGCCGTTAATGTCACCAGTTTGCTCCTCGGTGCTGATGTCCTGACCCGAACTTTCCCTCTGAACACCAAGAGTCGCATTCATACCGGCATGCAAATTAACTGCAGCAACCAGCCCATTAGCACCATTGTCCGAACTGTAAACTTCTTGAGTGGCGTATTCATCAAAGCCGGGCCCATAGAATTGATCGGTGAACCAATTGGTGGCATTGTTGGTGTAGGTGTTTTGGGTTGTTTGAAACGTGTAACCAACCCCGAAGCCTGCGTAGGCGATGCTAAACGACCAACTGGAGGTGGAGTTTTTAGGTGGATTGGGGTAAATAGCTCAAGGAATCGCCTGCCCGAGAATAGACCCCTATGGCGCCGCGACGGTACCATCAGCGGGATGAAAATTCCCTGCGTCACGGTCGCGCACAAGCCAGCGGTGGGCCAGCGGTCGAACGAAGGCTTGCTGGGTCGCCCGTGTCCCTTTGCTCGTCGCGAGTTTCGCGGCGCAGCCGCGTTGTCGAGCAGGAGCAAAGGGATACGGGCGGCTGGCACAGACCCGGAGGCTGGCACAGACCTATTTTCTGGGTAGACCGCTCAGCATGATAGTCTGTCCGGCCATCACCCGATAAATTGACTGTGTTCACAGCTTGATGTTTCGTTCCGAGAACGATTGGGTGCCGGATGACGGGAAGACAGCAAACGCCATCGCCCATTGCAGCCATTGCCATTGATTTGCCCCCCGGGGGAACTGCGAACTTCGATCGGTCCGTCGCAGGTCTGTCCATCTATATCGTTTGGCTAAAGCCTCAAACGCTATAGATGTCCGTGTTTGATTTCGCTCCGGACTTTTTCACAGTTCCCCTGGGGACATGTGATAGGACGCATTTCGCAGCGCGTTGTCCCATGTCCCCGCGAGGGCGCCGCATTCGATCAGGCGGTGGGGCCCGCGTGGACCCTCATCGCGGCGACCACGGCGACGGCCGCCTGGGCCACCGTGAGCGGCTGCGCGCCGTTCCAGTTCCCGTTTTGCGGCGCGATCAAGCCAAGGCGCGCCGCGACCGCCGCATCGCCCTGATCGTTCACCGGAATGGCGGAAGCGTCGTGAAACGGCAGGCGGAACAACCCGCTCTGTGCGGCGAGCTTCTGGTAACCGAGATAGGCGACCAGCCAGTTCGCCGCGTCGTTGCGCGTGACCGGCCGGTTTGGTTGGAAGTCGCCGCCGGGTTGCAGGATGCCGGAAAGCACGGCCTGCTGGACCGCCGAATAATCCGGGCTGCCCGGGGCGACATCCGGGAATGCCTGTGTCTGTTTGGCGCTCTGCATGTAGTATTGGGCGGCGTTGACCAGCAGCGTGATGAACTGCCCGCGCGTCATCGGCGCGTCGGGGTGCACCTTGCCGTTTTGCACACTGAGCGCGCCGTTGCGGATCAGCAGAAGCATCGCCTGTTCACCGGCGTGCCCCTTGATGTCCGCGGGTGCGGCGACGGCGCCCATCGACTGGTAGAACTGCCACTGGCCGGTCTTTGCGTCCAGAAACTGCGGCGGACCGGACGGCTCGGCGACATAGGCGAGCATGGCCCGCGAGGAGAACTTCACCGAACTCTGTCCCGCGGCGAAATAGATCTGCGACGCGGACGGATTGTTGCTCAGGGGCAGCACGTACTCCAGGCGTACGGGATATTTCGCGGCGTACGCCACCTGCGCCTCGGCGAGCGGGATCACCCTGCCCGGCGCGGGAATGGGCGATCCTTGGAGAAGACTGCTGAAGTACCCGGTGACCGTGCCCGTCGAACGGTCCAGCATGACTTCGACAATCTCGTTTTGCACGGGAATGCCGTGGTCCAAAAAGATGAAGGAGCGGTTGGCGCTGCCCAGTTGTTCCCCGAATGCCTGTGACGGACGCGGCGCAATGGCCCCGGTGGCCTGCGGGTTGAGCTTCTCGACGTACGCTGTGGCGATGGCCGTGAGCCGGCTGCTTGACAGACTGCGCGCGTGCGGGGGCGACCCGGGAGAGGCGCCTTGTGACAAGACCGCCGCTTCGGAGAACTGGTTCATGCTCATGATCGCGTGCCACAGTGGATCGATGGTGACGGAGTAGGACGATTGGCCGGCTTTCTGGAACATGAAAGTCCAGTAGGTAGCGGCCGTGCCGGAAGCGGTGCCCATGGTGGGCGACTGAGTGCTGTCCGCCAGCGTGAAACCGGCGGGAATCACCGTTTTGGCGAGCGCTTCGGCCTGCTGCTGGGACATCAGCTTGCGATGTGCGTACGGAAGTTGAGCCGGCCCGCCCTGCACGAGCGGCGCAAAGGGCGGGGTCGGCGCGAGCGGCTGCCCGAATGAATCAAGAGCCGCGCCTGTCGTGGGGGAGATCCATATGCCGGGCTGCAGAATGTCAGCAGCGATCGGGGCGACGGGAGCGTTTGCCGCGGGCGCGTAGGAGAGAACGTTCGGGGCTAGCGCTCCTTTAAACGCATTGAAGGGCGCCACGTACATCAGGCGGAGTTGCAATGCCCTGATGTAGGCCTGCTCGGCTGACTGCTGCGACAGCGTGTGCAAAGGGGGCGTCGGCAGCGCCGCCTGCTCCCAGTCGGCCATGTAGCCCACAAGCTGTCCGTCAGCGCCAAGAATGACGGATGCGCTCTGGAACGCGACAGGGATGCCATGAACCGTGTGCGCGAAGACAAACGAGTACCGGCCCTGGGTGGTCGGCATTTCCCCCCACCCGCCCGGGCCGATCAGGGACAGCCGCGCGTGCTGCGGATTCAACCTGTCGAGCCACACGGATGCGAGGTGTTCCGCCGTACTTTGCGATACGGTGTTTGCGGCGCTTGTGGGCAGGCTGTAGGACGACGCCATCTGAAAGTACTGCAGGATCTGTCCTGTCCGCGCGTCCACGGTGGCCTGGAACATGCTGACCGGACCCTGCGACCGGGTGGATTGCGGTCTTTGGAACATCACCGTGTAGACTGGCCCGTATTCTGGCGAGAGGTTCGTCTGCAATGAACCCCCCATTGCAACGTAGCCCTTCGGGATGGGAAGCAGTTTCTGCGCGATCGCCTGAGCCTGCGAGACGGTAATGTTTTCTGGCGCCCGCCGCGCCTGTCCGCCGATCTGTGCGAACGCGGATTCCGGCGCAAGCGCCAGCAGCAGGGCAAGAGCGAGCGCCCGCTGGATCTTCGTGTGGCCGTTCAAGCTATGTAAGCCCCCTTCTTTCATTCTCACATATATAGACGAAATGGAAAGGGAAAAGTTCCATGGTTTGCAAAAGACATTTCCCCGGAACGGGAAACCTGTTCGGTGGACACGTAAGCGCATGGTCACGCCGATGGAAAACTCCATCGACCGCCCACCCGCTCACAGTCCTGCAGTCCTGCAGCCCGTTACAAGGGTTTAGGACCCTTTGATCCGGGAACTTCACGGTGGTCGCGATCTTTGGCCCGGCGCCGACATCCACCGAGCATTGCGCCAGCGGACCCCCATTGGCGCGTCTCCTCAGGACCGCCACCAGGTCCCTTCCATGAAATCCGCAAATGCCCGGGCGCCGCTCGTGTGGCCGAAAGTCGCGGCAACGTTGGAGCAGCGCCCCCGCATGGTCTGGTCTTGCAGCATGTCCACCACCGTCGGCCCCAGGAGGCCCTGAATCTCATCTGGAGCAATGATCCTTCCGACGCCCAGATCGACCACCCGCCTGGCGTTGTCCGACTGCTCCTTTTGCGCAGGTACAACGATCAACGGCGTGCCTGAGACAATGGCCTCCATCATGGTCCCGTGGCCGCCGTGGATGATCGCCACGTCGGCCATTTGCATGAATTCGAACGCTTGTTCGGTGAAGCCGAAAACCTTTGCCTCCGCGTTCCCGTGCTTCACAATGCCGTCAACCAGCGGAGAAATGGTCTCCGGCAGGATGTTCGGCCCTGTGATGATGACCAGATTGGCCTCAATGCCCCCGGACAGCGCGAGCAGGGCCGCCTGCAGGTGCGCGTAGCTCATCGCGGTGCCGCCGAATGTGATCAGGAGCAAGGGGCGATCGACCGAAAACAGATCGCGCTTCGTAGCCGGCTTGACGACGCTCTTGACCAATGGGCCGACGTAACGAATCTCCCTCGCCGACGCCACGATCATGTCCATGATCGGCTTGGGGATAACGGCCATCGGATCGAAGAGAGAAAAATCGGGAATGACGATGACGTCGCCGAAGAACTTTGCCCTTGCCTGTTCGGGAATGTGCAGTTCGCTCAGCGTGTCCAGCACATCGGGCAGGATGTCGGCCATGGGGTGTTCGAAGAAGCGCGCGTTGTACAGTGAAACACTGGGAACGCCCGCGATGGCGCAGGAAACACCCGTTGTGTTTCTGAAATCAGACACCACCACGTCCGGCCTGAATCGCTCAATGAGACCTGCCTCGTCGCTCAGGCACCGCTTCACGTAGGATACCTCCGCGACCCGGCTCCTCTTCTTGGCCGTCGCGGGTTCGACCGGCGCCTGGTCGGGAGGCGCCAACCCTCCCAACGGCATTGCGACCGCCGCCGCCGACCCTGCTGCAGACGGCGCGGCAGACGGCGCGGAATTCGTCGCTTCCACTGCCTGGACGGGGTCGAGTTCGAAAATCTCCTCGCACGTGAGCCCATATGATTCGGGGACGTGAGCGGCCCGCGCGGAACACGCGAAGAGCACGGTGTGCCCCCGCCTTTGCAGCTCTTGTGCAGCCACCGCGCTGCGGACCACATGGCCAAGACCATGATAGTACGCTACGAAGAGAATGCGGAGTGATCGCTTCATGATATCCCCCTATCCACCCACTCATCAGTATGACCCCTGAAGTCAGATCCGTTCTTCCCTGCCGTGGTTCTAGCTATCTCCTTCCAGCTTCGTACCGCATTCCTTCTCACCTGTCAAGTTTACTATCTATGTGATATACAGATCTTCGGGTCATGACACTCATGTATTTAACCCGGAAATGCTGTATATTTCTCACCAGGGGAACTGTGATCATCCAAATCAGGGCGGGCGCCGAGAGGTATATGTGGAATGATTGCGCGTGCTCCGGCGAACGTTGCGCAAGAAATGGGTTGATGAAGGGGGAATCCGTTCCATGAAGCACGGGGTTGGAAAGTCCGTGGTGCGGGTGGGCATTTTCCTGGTGGGCCTGCCATGGGGTGTGTACGCCGCCCTGCTTCTGGCTTATGGCACTCGCTATCTCTGGGCAACGTCCATGGTCGCGAAGGTTGACGGCACAACGAAACTCATTTACATGAATCTGGCTTATTCTGCGCTCTACAAAATGCACTACAGGTGGGTGTTCCCATTTGTATTGTGGTCACTCGCCCTTGCGATTTTGCTGATACTCAAACGTCGCTGGACTCGTGCCTCATAAAGGCGCGATACAGGAATCACAGGGCAGGCTGTCACTGGTACAGGAGGGGCTCCCTTGAACCCATTGATGAAGCGTTGGTTGCGGCCTTTCTGGATGACGGATGTGATGTGGTACGAGTCTTTATTGCCGGTGTCGCGCGACGGAGGCCCGCCTGAGGCATCGCTGCTGTTTGAGCCGGCCGAAGTACTGTTCGTCCATAATTCAGCATTGGACGTGGAGTACGAGGAAGGAAGAGACTGGACGCTGGTGGACAGACGAATTGTCCTACCGGAGGGCTCCCGCATCCCTTCGATGACCCTGGCCGATCTGAATCCCGCCCGTCCCGAGGCAGGCGCTTACCAGAAACGCACGGACGGCGGCAATGCCCTCTATAAGGAGCAACACTATTTCCATGAGCGTCAAATTGCTGTCAGCTACCTCCATGAATCCGGCGCCTGGACTGGGCCGACACCTCGATTTGCCGCCGAAGAGCTTCCGGCGACGATCGGGAAACTTCAGCGCAAGGAACCGGTTCGCGTCGTCGTTTTCGGAGACAGCATCGCGACAGGCTACAACGCCAGCGGCTTCTGCTGGACGGAATGGGTGCCGGCCCCTCCGTATCAACCCGTGTGGGGGCACCTGATCGCGGAACAACTTCGGGCCAACTGGGACAGTGTCATTGACCTGCACAATCCGTCTCTTCCCGGCACGACTTCAGAGTGGGGGCGCGAGACCGCGGAACGCCGGGTGGCGGCGGAAAACCCGGACTTGGTCATCATCGCGTTCGGGATGAACGACGGCACCACAAAAATCCCGCCGGAGACATTCAAGGCAAACATCGCCGCCATCATGGATACCGTGAAACAGGCCAATTCGCGGGCAGAGTTCATTCTCGTCTCCACGATGCTGCCGAATCCGGAGACCGTACTTTTCGGACTGCAAACCGCGTACCGGGATCTGCTGCGCGCGATGACCGGAACGGGCGTGGCGATGGCCGACATCACGGGCGTGCACGAGGAGTTGCTGCGTCACAAGGCTTACGCCGACATGACCGGCAATCACGTCAACCACCCCAACGACTACCTGAGCCGCTGGTACGCGCAATTCATTGCCGGACAACTCATTCCATGAACACGCGATCGAACCGAAGCTGCATCCGGCGTCCTCACGTAGAGAGCGCGCGTGTGATTTCCGCGAGAACCGACGAAGGTTCGAACGGCTTGACGACAAATCCGACCGCGCCGTACGCAAGCGCCTCTCTCACGAGCGATTGTTGACCCATCGAGGAGATCATGAGAACCCTGGCGTCGGCGTGGAGCGCGCGCAGGGTTCTCAGCGCTTCCAACCCGTCCATGACGGGCATGGTAATATCCATTGTCACCAACTCGGGTCCGAATGCCTGATACTGCTCAATCGCCTCGACGCCGTTCGCCGCTTCGTACGCGTGGCCCAGTCCCGTCTCACGCCAGATCTCCTTCAGGCACGTGCGCATGAAGCGAGAGTCGTCCACTATCAATAAGCGCGCCAACGTAGCCGCCCCACTTTCATTCGCAGCATATCTAGCATTTTTACGCACAGCATAAAATCTTGATCAATCTGGATGGCGATCATCCGACGCGGACGATCCCGCATCTTCCGGATGGACGCAAAAAACGGCTTTCGCGGACGCAAAAGCCTTGGACCCTACCCTTTGCAACCCGGCGGTCATCGACGCATGGACATGCGCCCTTAGATCCGTGGCTTTGCGCCCGCACCTTTCGATGCGTTTGCCCATATGCGGTTGTATCGTGCCACGCGGTATCCGGATTCGCGTCCACCCATCGTACCACAATCCTCTCAGACAGTCCACGCACGACACGCGATCCCCCCGCCGCAGGGGCGCACTGTGCGGCCAGGAATCCAGGAAAACCGATGATCGCCCTTTACAACACGAACACCCATTCGTACAATAGATTCCGAGGAGATGCCCATGCGTACAAAACTCAAGCTTGCCCCGCTGCTTGCGGAGTTTCGAAGTGACGACCGGATCCGTCCGAACATCGCCCATTGGAAGACGATCCCGCCGCGCCAGGCAAGACTCGCGCCGTTCCCGGCAGACCTCGACGCGCGCATCCGGCAGACCCTTGTGGACCGTGGCATCACCAGCCTCTACACGCACCAGGCGGCGTCCTACAACCACGTGCGCGCAGGCCGCAACATCGTCGCCGTGACGCCCACGGCTTCCGGCAAGAGCATGTGCTACCACCTGCCCATCCTGCAGTCCCTGTCCGAGGACTCCCAGATGCGCGCGCTCTACCTCTTCCCGACCAAGGCCCTGGCGCAGGACCAGCGAGCGGAATTGCACGAACTCGTGCGCCAGGCGGGACTGCCGCTCAAGTCCGAGACGTACGACGGCGACACGCCGGCGAATATCCGGCAGTTGGTCCGGCAGGCAGGCAACATCGTCATCACGAACCCGGATATGCTGCACGCCGCCATACTCCCGCACCACACGAAATGGGTGTCCTTTTTCGAGCACCTGCAGTACGTGGTGGTCGATGAACTGCACACCTACCGCGGTGTGTTCGGCAGCCATGTGGCGAACGTGATCCGCCGTCTGAAGCGGATCTGCTCCTTCTACGGCAGCGACCCGCAGTTCATCTGCACGTCCGCGACCATTGCAAACCCGCGCGAGCTCGCGCAGACGCTCGTCGAGGCGCCTGTGGAACCAATCGACGACAACGGGGCTCCCGCGGGGACCAAACACTTCGTATTCTACAACCCGCCGATTGTCAATGCGGAACTGAACATCCGCCGGAGCGCCACGCTGACGGCGCGCGACATCGCGTCGCTGTTCCTGGAAAACGGCGTCCAGACCATCCTGTTCGCACGCAGCAGGGTCCGCGTGGAGGTCCTCCTGACCTATCTGCAGGAGTTGATCAAGCGCCGGCTCGGGCCGCGCACCATCCGGGGCTATCGCGGCGGGTACCTGCCATCGGAGCGGCGCGAGATTGAACAGGGACTGCGCCGCGGGGACATCATGGGCGTCGTGAGCACAAACGCGCTCGAACTTGGCGTGGATATCGGCCAGTTGCAGGCCTGCGTCATGACCGGCTATCCCGGTTCCATCGCCAGCACGTGGCAACAGGCCGGACGGGCGGGGAGACGCCAGGACGAGTCGGTCGTGGTCCTTGTCGGCACATCCACCCCGCTCGACCAGTATCTCATGCAGCATCCCGAGTACCTGTTCGCGCGCAGCCCGGAAACCGCCCGCATAAACCCAGACAACCTGATCATTCTCGTTGACCATTTGAAGTGCGCCGCCTATGAACTGCCGTTCGCGGACGGCGACCGGTTTGGCTCGGCCGAAATCGGCGAGATCCTCGAATTCCTCGCCGAGGAACAGATCCTGCACCGCGCCCGGGGAAAGTGGTTCTGGATGAACGAGTCGTTTCCCGCGCACGGCGTCAGTCTGCGTTCCGCTGCGCAGGAAAACGTCGTCATCGTGGATATTTCCACGCAGGGTGCGGAGCGGGTGATCGGCGAGATGGACCGCTTCAGTTCCCTCACGCTGCTGCACGAGGAGGCGATCTACCTTCATCAGGGCGTACAGTTTCAGGTGGAGAAGCTCGACTACGCGGAAAAGAAAGCGTTCGTGCGCGAGGTGAAGGCGGACTACTATACAGACGCCAACCTGGCCGTGCAATTGCAGGTGCTCATTGAAAACGCCGCGCGCGCGATGAGGGGCGGTATTGCCTGCGGGTACGGCGAGGTGGCGGTGCACGCCATGGCAACCATGTTCAAGAAGATCAAGTTTGGCACGCACGAAAACGTCGGCTCGGGTCCTATCCACCTGCCGGAAGAGGAGCTTCATACGGACGCGGCCTGGATTGATTTCCCTGAGGTGTTGCTCACAGGATCGGAAGAGACGGACATCGAGCGCGGGCTCGCAGGACTGGCCGTGGTCCTGCGACATGTCGCACCCTTGTTCGTCATGTGCGATCCGAGCGACCTTCACGTCGTCGCCCAGCGCAAGGCCATCCACTCAGGCAGGCCGACCATTTTCCTGTACGACCGCTACCCGGGCGGCGTGGGTCTGGCCGAGCAGGCGTTCCGCGACATGGGACTGCTGCTTGAAAAGGCGCTGCAAGTGATCCGGTCCTGTCCCTGCGAAGCCGGCTGCCCATCGTGCGTGGGCCATGCGGATCACGGCGCCAAGGAGGCCGCCCGCACGCTCGCGCAGTTCGCGTTCCAGGACGTTTTGCAAGAAGGTGCGAACCATGTCCATTAGAGACAAGCTGACCCGCTTTCGCCCGCTACTGGCGGGTGAACAGGCGCCGTCTCCAGCCCCGCGGGCGACGCGGCAAATCGCGCCAGGGTCCGGCGCTCCATCGCCGAGTCGGAACATTGCCCACGCGGAGAAATGGGAGCGCCTGAAGGCGTCCCAGGCTGTATTTGACGACGCGAGTGTCATGGTTCGCGAGGTGCGCTATCCGCTCTCCCACACGCACGGCGCGTACACCTTTGCGCAGTTTCGCGATGCGCTCCCGTCATGGGCGAAACCCGGATTCGACCACCCGCTGTCCGGCGCCGGGACGGTTCCGGAGGATTGGCTGTTCTTCGACACGGAGACGACGGGTCTCAACGGTGGAACGGGGAACACGATCTTCCTGCTCGGACACTGTCGCGTGCAAGGAGGCGCGCTGGTCGTCCGCCAGCACTTTTTGCCGACGCCCGCGGCGGAGGCCGCACTGTACAGTTCGTTCATTCAAGACATCAGGGGCGCGACGCGACTCGTCACGTTCAATGGAAAATCGTTCGACTGGCCGCAGGTCAAAACCCGGCACACTCTGCTGCGCGGGGCGACGGGCGCGCTTCCGACGCTCATCCATCACGACCTCATTCACGCGTCCCGCCGACTGTGGCGGGACGAACTCCCTTCCTGCCGTCTGTCCGTCATCGAGGAGGTCAAGCTCGGCGTCCGGCGCACCGGCGACACGCCGGGCCACCTGGCGCCCCTGCTGTATTTCGAATACCTGAGGTCCGGCGATCCGGACGCGATCGAAGGTGTGCTGCGGCACAATGAGATCGACGTCCTGTCGCTCGTCACACTGTACACGCACCTCTCGTCCCTCGTGCAGCGTTTCCCGGACATCCCGGACAAGGGCGGGGCCAGCGCGCAAGAACTGATGCAGATGGCGCGCTGGTACGACGCGCTCGGCCAGACCGACAGGGCCATAAACGGCTATCAGGCCGTGGCGAACCGCGGCAACGCGCTGTCTGGCGAGGCAAAGCTCGCCCTCGGCTACGCCTTCAAGCGGCGCAAGCAGTGGGGTCTTGCGCTCGACGCCTGGGAGCAATGCGCGCGGGAACTCTCGCACACACCCGAAGACCTGTACGTCGAACTGGCGAAGCTGTGCGAGCACCACCTGCAGGACTACGAAAAGGCGTTGCACTACACGCGCCAGGCGGCCGCGTCACACGGCCGCAAGGCTGCCATGCTGCGCCGCAGGACACACCCCGAAGCGACTCCAAACCACCACGAACGCCGCCTCGCCCGCTTGGAACGCAAA
>JAKACX010000018.1 GCA_021821055.1 Bacillota bacterium | reverse complement strand
ACCACGAACATCACGGGATTGCGCACCATGATGCGCGGATCGAGTTTGCGGACTGAGTCGATCACGGCCTGTTGGACGATCGCAGGCGTCAACGTCTTGGATTTCGCCATTGTCCAGAGTACCTCCAATCCCCATTATTTGCCAGTCCACATCAGCACTTGTTCGCCGATCGGCCCGAGCGCCAAAGCCGGGAAAAACGTCAGCGCGCTTACGATGGCGAGCACCGCCAGAAATACCAAACCGAACGAAAAAGTGTCGGTCGCAAGCGTGCCGGACGTTGTTGGCGTCGGCTGCTTGACCGCGAGTGAACCGGCTATCGCGAGCATTGCAATGATGGAAGCATACCGTCCAATGGCGATCACGATCCCGAGGACAAGGTTGTAGAACACGGTGTTCCCGTTCAATCCCGCAAACGCAGACCCGTTATTGGCCGCCGCCGAAGTGAATGCGTACAACACCTCGCTCAAGCCGTGCAGGCCGGGGTTCAGGATGCTCGCCAGACCTGCGGGCGTCGCCAGCGCGAGCGCCGTTGGGGCAAGCACGATCAACGGGTGCACCAGCATGGCCACCGTCGCGAGCTTGATCTCCTTGGCTTCGATCTTCTTGCCGAGAAACTCGGGCGTACGCCCCACCATCAACCCCGCCAGAAAAACGGTGATGATGAAGAACATCAGGACGTTGAGCAGGCCCGCGCCGCCCGAGCCGAATATGGTGTTGAGCATCATCCACGCGAGCGGGACCATGCCGCCCAAGGGCGTCAGGCTGTCGTGCATCGCGTTGACCGCGCCAGTCGTGTAGGCGGTCGTCGCGGACACGAAGTAGGCAGTCAGCGCCTGTCCGAAACGCTGTTCCTTGCCCTCCATGTTCGGCCCGTGAACGCCCAGCGCGTGCGCGACGACCGGATTGCCCGCCGTTTCGGCCGCATAGACGACAAATGCGCCGATGACGAGCATGGCCATGAGCAGTATGTAGATGACGCGCGCCTGTTTCTTGTTGCGGATGAAGTGGCCGAACATCACGACCAGCGACGTCGGGATAAGACTCATCGCAAGGATGGCCAGGACATCCGACGCCGGAGTTGCGCCCTCAAATGGATGGGCAGAGTTGGCGTTGAAGAACCCGCCCCCGTTGTTGCCAAGCTGCTTGATCGCTTCCAGGCTCGCCACCGGGCCGCGGGCGATGACCTGCAGCGGCCCCTGCAGCGTGTGGGCGACCGCATTTGGCGCCAAGGTCTGCGGCGAACCCGTGGCCAGAAACAAAATGGCGAGAATGATGCTTCCGGGAAGCAAGACGCGCGTGATGGTGCGGACAAAATCGGACCAGAAGTTTCCGATCGTCTCGCGCTTGCCGACCAACGAGCGGACAAACGCGACCGAGGCCGCGATGGCCGTCGCCACGCCGGTGAACTGGAGGAACTGGACGAAGACCATCTGGCCGAGGTACGACATCGCCGTCTCGCCGGCGTAGTTTTGCCAGTTCGTGTTGGTGACAAAACTGATGGCCGTGTTGAACGCCAGATCCCAGTTCATGCTCGGAATGTGGTTGGGGTTTAATGGAAGAGAACCCATGGTGCGCAGTATAATGTAGCCTGCCAGCAACATGACAAGATTGAGCACCAGGAAGTTTCTTGCGTACTGTTTCCAGTCCATCTCGCGCGCCGGATTCACGCCCATCAGCGCGTAGAGACGTTTCTCCACCGACTGGAATGCTGCATCAAGCAGCGGACGGTCGCCGCTAAAGACGGCATACAGGTATCGACCCGTCGGCAGAGCCAGGAGAATCGTGACCGCTGCGAGCAGCAGTATCGCGATCGAGCCGGTTACCGTCATGGCTGGAGCCCCCTTCATCAGGCAAATTCAGCAGCGTTCAGAATTTCTCTGGATGAAAAATGACGTAGGTCAGATAGCCCATCACCACGATGGCAAGCAACAGCAGAAACCACACGCCGCATCCCTCCCGTGCAGACGTTACTCCACATCTCAGGCGCGGTCAAACACCTTGACCAGGCCAAAAAAAGCTGCGAACAACAGAAAAAACAACAGCAGTGAGATCACTGTCCCCACGCACTCTCCCCCGCTTCCACACCGGACTCCCCGTACTCTCGCCGGTCCATTTTACGGTAGTTTAACCTGAATTCGGCAAAATAAAGGCCGCCGAATGGATCACCTATCCGTCGGCGGCCTGTCTGTGATCCATTCGGGAACGCCTGATCCGAGCCGCTCGATCGCGCCGCGCCGCAAGCGTCTCGCTGTCCCCTTCGCCGGACCCCTTAACCATGCCGCAACATTACACTTCTATTCAGTAAAATGCAACCGACTGGCCCGGGCCCTGTGCAAGGACCCCACAAGCGGATATAATAATCCAATGCACCATTCAGACGGGACGGGTGACTCCACGTGAGCACGGAAACATTTCGCCGCAAGACACCGGAAGAGATTCTCCGTGACATTGCGGCGCTGCAACGCGGTCGGTTAAAGATCTACCTCGGCGCCAGCACAGGGACGGGCAAGACGTACCACATGCTGCGCGACGGACTCGAACTGTGCGCCGACGGCGTCGATGTCGCCGTTTCGGGAATCGAACGCAGCCTGCACGGTGACAACAGCGAGTTCGTTTGCCAATTCGACGTGATCCCGTCGATGTCCTGGGTGACATCCGATTACGTCGCCCAGGAAGACCTGGATCTCGAGGCCATCATCAAGCGCAACCCTGAAGTGATTCTCGTCGACGATCTCGCGCACGTGAACCAGCCCGGCGCCTCGATCACAACCCGCCTGGAAGAGGTGGGCATGCTGCTCGCGCGCGGGATCAGCGTCGTAACCACGCTCAACGTCTACGACCTCGAGGAGTTGCGCGACGAAGTCCGCAAGCTGACCGGCATCACCTCGACGCATACGGTGCCAATCGAGATCCTCGCGCGCGCCGACGAGGTGAAGCTGGTCGACGTGACGCCCGAAGTGATCGTGCACCGCCTCGAGAATGGCGGCGTGGGCCTGCAAAACGGCGGCGCGTCCCAAGAGGGCCACTTCAACCATGAAAACCTCGCGATCTTGCGCGAACTGACCTTGCGCCTGCTCGCCGAGGAAGTGAACGACGAACTGGAGGTCTACCGTCGAGAGCACGGGATGGATGGACCGTCGGCGGCGACGGAGAAGATCCTCGTCGGCTTTCAGTATGACTCCAGCGGCTCGCTCTTGGTGCGCCGGGGGCAGCAGGTGGCCAACCGGCTCAATGGAGAGCTGCACGTGTTGACCGTCGTGTCGCCAAAGCCGCTCAGCATGGAGCAGACCGCCTTCAAGACGGCGATCGTCAAGTTGATCAAGAAAATGGACGTCGACTTCGTGGAGATCCAGCTTCCCGAACAGTCGTCCGTCGCCAAGGAAATCCTGCGCTACGCGCGCGCGCACAACATCACCCGCATCGTCACGGGGCAGTCCGCCCGCAGCCGCTGGCAGGAACTGCTCGGCGGATCCGTGATCAATGAACTCTTCAAGACCGGCAAGGAGTTCGACTTCATGATCACCGCGGACCGCCGTACGCCTGAAGGGCAGCGCGTACTGCCGACGCGGCACCAGCGCTACCGCCGCTCGACGGCGAACAATCCGTTCCATCGGCTGTCAAGCACCGAGGTCGAGCACACGATTTCAAAGATGCAGCGCGGGCGCTTCAAGATTTACATCGGAGCCGCCCCGGGCGTCGGCAAGACGTACACGATGCTGCGCGAGGCGCACGAATTGCACAAACAGGGCGTGGATGTCGCCGCCGGTCTGATTGAGACGCACAACCGCAAGGGCACCTTGAACCAGATCGGACCGCTGGAGATGATCCCCCGGCGCAAGATGTCGTTTCGCGGCGCGACGTTTGAAGAACTCGACGTGGACGCCGTCGTTGCCCGGAATCCCGAGGTCGTGCTGGTGGACGAACTGGCGCACACGAACGTCCCGGGTTCCCGCCACACGAAGCGCTATGAGGACATCCTCGAGTTGCTCGAAGCGGGCATTTCCGTCATATCCACGGTGAATGTGCAGCATCTTGAGAGCCTGAATGACGCCATCCTGCAGATCACGGGCATCGTCGTCCGGGAGACCGTCCCGGACTACGTGCTGCGCATGGCGGATGAGGTGCTCCTCATCGACGTACCGCCGGAAACCCTGCGCCAGCGCATGCGCGAAGGCAAGATCTACGCCGCGGAAAAGGTCGAGCAGGCGCTGGACAACTTCTTTCGCGAGGGCAACCTGATCGCCCTGCGCGAACTTGCCCTGCGCGAGGTCGCGGACAATGTGGACGACCGGCTGGAGGCGTGGGACGAGCGCAGCGCGCTGCGCGGCCCTTGGCGGCGGATCGAGGTGATCTACGTCTGCGCAAATCTCAAACCCAAGGCGGAACGCCTGATTCGCCGCGGGTTTCGCACGGCCCACCGGCTCAAGGCCAAGATGTACGTGGGCTACGTACAGGACCACGCGACGCTGACCGAACAGGAGATTGAACGCATATCCAAACTGCGCCAGTTGACGGAACGGCTCGGCGGAACGTTCGAACACCTCCACGCGAAGACCCGGCGGGACGTCTTTCGCGTGCTCGTGGAGGAATTGGAGCGCAAGCGGGTCACGCAGGTGGTCCTGGCGCACTCCACGCGGTCCCCGGGCGAACTGATGCGCGGCGGCCACGTGCTCACGAATTTCCTGCGCGCCACGCGACACCTCGACGTGCTGGTCATCGCCGACCTGAACTCGGGGATCTGCGCGGACGGCGCGCGTTGACGGACCCCCGGGCCCGTCGCCTGCCGCTCCGGAAAATTCTGTCCCGCAAGGAGTCTTGACATGTCCGCTCACCTGTTCTCACCCTATCGGATCGGCGATCTGCAATTGAAGAATCGCGTCGTCATGTCCCCCATGTGTCAATACTCGGCCGCCGCCAGGGACGGCAAGCCGACCGACTGGCACCTCGTGCACTACGCGAGCAGGGCCGTCGGCGGCGTCGGTCTCGTCATCATGGAGATGACCGATGTCGAACCGGACGGGCGCATCAGCGACTACGACCTCGGGATCTGGTCGGACGACCACACCCCCGCCTTCGCGCGCATCGTGGACGCTTGCCACGAGCGCGGCGCCAAGGTGGGCATCCAGATCGGGCACGCCGGGCGAAAAGCGCTCGACGCGGCCCAGCCCGTGGCGCCGTCCGCCCTCGCGTTTGACGCGGAGTCAAAAACCCCGCGGGCGCTCACCGCGGATGAGATCCGACAGATCGTCGACAAGTTCCAGGCGGCGGCCAGGCGGGCGGTGGCCGCGGGCGTCGACCTGATTGAACTGCACGGCGCGCACGGTTATCTCATTCACCAGTTCCAATCGCGCCACTCCAATCGACGGACCGACGACTACGGCGAGGATCTCGCCAGGTTCGGATGTGAAGTCGTCGCGGCAGTCAAGAGCGAACTTCCCGTCGGCATGCCGCTCCAAATGCGCATCTCGGCGCTCGAATACGTGGCGGGCGGATACGCGCTGGACCATGCGATCAGTCTGTGCCGGCGCTATAAGGATGCGGGCGTCGACGCGTTTGACGTGAGCGCCGGCGGCGAAGGCCCGATCGGCGCGGCGGGACGGCCGGGTTCGCACGCCGGATACCAGGTTCCGCTCGCGCGCGGCGTCAGGCATGCCCTCGGCGTTCCAGTGGTCGCCGTCGGCCGCCTGGATGATCCGCACCTGGCAGAATTCGTCATCGCAACGGGCGACGCTGACCTGATCGCGGTCGGCCGGGGATTGCTGCGCGATCCATACTGGGCGCTGCACGCCGCGATTGCGCTCGGCCACGACCCGGCCGTCCCCGACCAGTACACACGAGGTTTCGCCAACTGACCCACCGGGCGAGGAGATGCGGGCATGGTACACTTCTGGGGGCTTATCAACCTGTCCTACATCAGTCTGTGCGTAACCTCGTTGCTTGGCGCCCTGCTGTTCTTGGGCTTCACGTTTCGCGCGAGGATCAAATACCCGCTGCGCATCGTCACAGCGCACGTCATCATGGCGACCGTCACGACCCTACTGCTGTGCGGCGCGGTTGTCCAAGCTCTGCTTGCCCCCCGCCGCGCAGGAAGCGCCTCGGGGCCGTGGCCGACCGCGATGCTCGTGGCCGGCGCACTGTTGCTGCTGGTCACCTATGCGCTCGGCCTCTACTTCTATCTGCGTTTTGACGCGCGGCGCAGTCGCCTGCGCCTCCAGTCCGTGGCGCTGCACCTGTCGCTGGCGGGCCTGAGTTTCGTCTTCATTACCACAGGGTTTGCCGTTGATTTGTGGACCATTTCTCCGTCCCCGACGCGGCAGACTGCCGCCGTGCACAGCCCGGTGTGGTTCATCGTGCATCGCCATCGGGCGCTGCGGCACGCCTACGAATTGCAGACCGGGCGCACGTCCGGCGTCGCGCCGTAGCAACCGCGCGGGGAGTTCTCTCAACATTGACAGCGCCGCAGACCGGTGTTATTATTCCTCATATTCAAACGTTTGAATTTTCTTCGACGGCGATGGAAGCGCATCCACGCACCCCGTCGTGTGAGAATTCCCTTACCTCAGACAAGGAGAATGATTCTATTGCCGACATCCAGGAAATTGGCCTTCTCCGCCGTAATGGCGAGTCTGGTCGTGACCGCCTCTTCCGGATTGGCTTCAGTTCCCGCCCTGGCCGCAACAGGAACGCCGCCGCCGCTGGTGGTCGGAGGACAGCAGGGCAGTCTGTACCACGAAAACTACAACCCGTTTGCTTCCGCCGCCCTGATCGGAACGCAGGGCCTGATCTACCAGCCGCTGTTCTACTTCAGTGTGAGCAACGGGAAAGTCACACCCTTGCTCGGCACCTCTTTTGGATGGTCTAATCACGACAAAACGCTGACGGTCCACCTGCGCCACGGCGTGCACTGGTCCGACGGCCAACTCTTCACGGCGCGCGACGTTGTATTCTCATTCGCCATCCGCAAGCGGTATCCACAACTCGATACCCTCGGAGCATGGCAGTACCTCTCTTCAGTGAAGGCCGTCGGCCCGTATACCGTGGAATTCCTGTTCAAACAGGTCGACGTCCCCTTTCAGTGGTACATCCTCGGGCAAACGCCGATCATTCCAGAGCACATATGGGCCAACGTCCACAATCCCGCAACCAACCTGAACCTCCATCCCGTCGGCACCGGCCCCTGCCTCGTGGGTACATTCAACCCGCAGGAATACACGTTCGTTGCCAATCCGCACTATTGGGCGGGGAAAATCAAGGTTCCGGAAATCCAGTTTCCCGCCTATTCCAGTGGGACAAGCGTCCAGGGCGCGCTCGCGCTCGGCAAGTTCGACTGGGCGAGCGCCTCGATGCCCAATATCCAACGCATCTACATCGACGCGAACCCGAAGACAAATCACTACTGGTTTCCGAGCGGATCGACGCTGATGCTGTACACCAACTTCAAGGACCCGCTGCTGGCGCAGCTACCTGTACGCCAAGCCATGAGCTATGCCATCAACCGGCAAAAGATCAACCAGGCCGACTATCACTACGCACCCATCGCAAATGCGTTCGACATGCTGACCGGCACAACCAAGGGTTGGCTGTCTCCCGCTCTGGCCAAACAGTACCAGGGCTCCCTGCAGTACAATCCGGCGAGGGCCGTTGCCATCCTCAAGAAGGCTGGCTTCAAGAAGAACAGCAGCGGCGTCTTCGTCTCGCCGTCTGGGAAACCGCTGTCATTCACGCTGCAGGTCGTCTCGTCCTACCCGCAATGGGTGGCGATGTCGTCGATCATCGCGTCCGAGCTGCAAAATGTGGGGATCCACGTCACGGTTCAGGGGGAATCCCCCAGCCTATACGGCAACAATCTCTTCAAGCAACACCAGTACCAGCTGGCGATCTCGTGGACGGACACGGGTCCCACGCCATTCTACGCGTACTACTCCATGCTGTATCCGAACCTCCCGTCGAACTCGGAGAACTGGAACAATCCCGTGACGACGCGCCTGGTGAACACGTACCTGCACACGGCTCTTCCCGCAGTGCAACACCGTGTCATGAATGCGCTCGAAGGCATTGTCGCGCGGGACATTCCATCCATTCCGCTCGTCGAGTCGCCGAATTGGCTGGAGTACAGCACGCGCAACTATGTGGGTTGGCCAAACGCCAGCAATCCATACGCCAGGGGAGCCGCGTGGAGCAGCCCGTCAAACGCGCTCGTGCTGTCGCACCTCAGACCCGTGAAATAGTAACCCCCGAAGCTGGAGGCGCGCAAAATGACCGAAGTGACGAAGACTGAAGCCGTCTACAAGACAGGGCAGAGCTTTGCGCTGCGTCTGCACATTTTCCGTGGAACTGCGGCGGCGGCGCCGGGCGCGGCAAGCCCCGTCCTGGTCATTTTCCACGGCGGCGGCTGGGTGGCCGGGCGTCCGGAACAGTTCTTTCCCCACGCGCGTCACTTCGCCCAAAAAGGCTTTGTCGTCGTATGCCCCGAGTATCGAGTGCGCAATGAACACGGCGCGACGCCTTTCGAGGGTATGGCGGATGCGCGGTCCGCCATACGGTGGACCAGGAAACACGCGCAGGAACTGCGGATAGACCCCGGGCGGCTCATCGCCGCCGGGGGATCCGCCGGCGGACACCTGGCCCTGTGCACGGCCGTCTTCCCGCAATACGACGAGGACCCGGAGACACCCGTCTCCTGTATTCCGGACGGACTGATTCTCTTCAATCCCGTCGTTGACACCACGGCCCACGGCTTTGGCGAAGAGCGTTTTGCCGGCCGGTCCCCGGAAGCGTCACCCGTGCACCACATCCGGCCTGGATTGCCCGACACGCTGGTTCTTCATGGCACGGACGATACGACCGTGCCAATCGAGAATGCCAGACGGTTTGTCACCGAGATGACCAGGCGCGGCAACCGCTGCCTGCTGATCGAATACCCGCGGCAGATCCACGGATTCTTCAATTACCGTGACGGCGAGAACCCCCTCTTCACAGCCACCCTTGACAAAGCCGTGACGTTCGCAACAGATTTGACATGCGGCACAACCCGGTTGACGGAGAGTCTCCCGGATGAACTGTGATAATCCCACATCAGGACAGGCGGACTTTATCACAGTTTCACCTGGCCGCCATGATTCCCGCAGGCTGAGGCCGCCCGCCACTTCGCCGAAAAAGGCTGTGTCGTCGTATGCCCCGAATATCGAGTGCGCAATACGCGCGGCCCTTACGAACCTGCCGACGACGAGGATGGCTGGGAAGACGATGGGGTTGACGAACCAGACGCCGGTGATGACCCGGATGGCGCGGTCGCCGTCGAGACCGCAGGGTTCTCGATGGTGGTCTTCACTCCGCTGTACACCGAGTCCTGAATGGAAAGCGGCGCGGTCTTGGCCAGGCTCGCCAACAATTCCGCGGGCGTCTGCGCCTTTTGCGCCTTGATCGTCTGGGATATTTTAGCGCTCACAGAAGCCAGGGACGGCGTCGAAGCCGGTGTTTTTTTTGTCACCTTCAAGATCTCCCATCCGGACGCGCTCTGGATGGGTGCGCTGACACTGCCGACCGGCAGGCTGAAGGCCGCTTTCGCAGTCGTCGAACCGAGTTGCGCCCGGCTGAAAACACCCATCGCTCCCCCCTTGGCCGCCGTCGTCTTGTCAAGCGAATACTGCTTGGCGGCAGCCGCAAAACTGTACCCGCCATGCAGTCTCGCGGCGACGGCGTCTGCGGTTGCTTTGCTTTTCACAAAGATCGCGGACAACTGCACCTGCTCGGGCACTTGGAGCGACTTCGCATTTTTCGTGTAGTACTGCTTGATTTCCGCACTTGTGACCTTCACTCGGCTCGCCGCGATCTTCTGCGCCAGCACCTGCCACTTCAACTGAGACTCAAGTACGGACAGCGTCATGTTGCTTTGAGCCAGCGCCTGTTGGAGTTGCGCCGTACTGGTGATGCCGTTTTGCTGCTCGAGTGTTGCGAGCGCCGCCTGGATGTCTGACGGAGTCGCCACCACATGATCCTTCTTCGCGGCGTTCGTCAAGAGCTGCTGCGTGATCATATTTGTCAGTGTGGAGTTGCCTGCTGTCGTGGACATCTGCTTGTCCAGCGCGGTACTATGGATGGCCGTCTGTCCTACGGTCGCGATGACCGGCCCCGCTTGTCCTTGCGCCGCTGTCACAATCCAGCACACGCCCACAATGGCCGCGCCCAAGACAGCCCCGCCGATCAGAGGTCCCGTATGATGCCTGGCGAATTTCAATATGATCTGCCAACTCCCATCCATTTGCTGAAGTCATACACGTGAGTCTACCTCTCTAACCTTGAGGTTACCTTACATTCAAGTATAGGTCCCACCGTGCAACCGCGCTGTCTGAGCAGGGCACGGCATGTGGGCCGGCCCCAGGCACAGCCCCCGCCATACGCATTTTGGAGCAGGGGCTTCGAAATGAGGTGGATAAATTTGGCGCAGCAAACTATATCGATCCCGACAGGTGGAATCCCCTCATCATGAATTTCTGCGAATTCTATGGGCTCGGTGAAGTGTTGCACCCATCCCGGCTGGCCCCGGTCTTCGCACCCCCTGCCCGTCAGGAGAAATGAAGTGCTCTTGCCTCGTGACGCTGGGGGCAGGACAACACGGGTTGCTTTACGGATCCAGTGTCACGAGGCATCCCATTCTTCACCGCGTGATCCCCGTTGCGCCCGCTCCGCCAGCAGGGCCTTCCGGCAGTCCAACGTACCGCGTACCGCTTCCATACCCCCAGACCAGGAGCATGACGGCAAACAGGATGTCCGTGATCGGCAGCAGGGCCCACAGCATCCACCAGCCACTCTTGCCGAATGCCCGCAAAAACCTCACACCCCAGACAATCATGAAAACGAAGTTCGCAATCGGAACCAACTGCCAAAGGACGTTCCAGCCGCTCCTCCCGATCACCCACAACTGCCCGATCGTGCTCAGGATCGGGATGAAGGCGAACCACGGGTGCTTGATCCCCGCCTTCTTGAACAGACTGTACATTGCGCCGGCGAACAGAAAGTAGACGATGACATAGAAAAGTGCAACCAACCCCGACACGGGCTTCCCTCCTGTGGCGTTTAGTTAGCGCTCATACATCCAAATTATATGATTCGCTTTGCGCCGTCAAGACACGACCCGACACGATGGACAGCGAGAAACTCCACCGGACAGACCACCATGGCGCCGCCGGCGCTTCGACCGTCGACCGCACCGCCCGTTTGACCCCAGGTTGGTGTATCATGACGATAGTCAGGTATTTCAGCTGCAGGCGTGAAGCGCGGTCAAGTTATCCGCGCGGCACTCATTCGGAACAGTGGTCATCCTGATTCGAGGAGGAACACCGTGGGGCGCGCCATGATACGGACTGTGACGGTGTGGGCGGCGGTGGTGGGCGTCCTCGCCGCTGCGTCGGTGGGAGTCGGAGCAGCCCTGTGGGCTCGGGCTGACACGAGGGCGCAGTTTGTGCGCATTGGCCTGGACCAGGTGGCGTCCGGGCTCGCGCAGGCCGCCATCGGACTGAGAAACCCGCAGTATGGCCAGGGCAACGGCGCCGCGGCGCTGAGGGCAGACGGGGCCGGGAAGTTTGGCTTCGCGCATGCGGCGGGCGCCTGGAGCACGATCGCCGGACCGCTCGTGAGTTCCGGAATGTCGGAAACAACGGTGATGAACATGGAGACAATACTGGAGCAGTTTGAGGTGTACGCTCCCCCTTCGCCGTCCGGCGGCACGACCGTCTCGCCCGCGACGCGCAGGCGCATCTACAGGTGGACGGATGAGTTCCTTGCGAATTTCAACGACAACAACGCACGGAGCCGACTCCAGTCCATCGAACAGAGCGCTCCGAGGCTGATCCAACTCTACAGAAGCTATCATAGCGACCCGTTCTTCCAAACCGTTCTGGCTCCCTGAGTCCCTTGCGCATGCCTTGGCAGGTAGACTCCCATGGCGCCGCCTCGCCGGGAGCGGAGGATGAAAATCTCCTACGTCACGGCCGTGCGCCAGTGGCAGGACGAAGGCTTGCTGGGTCGCCCGTGTCCCTTTGCTCGTCGCGAGTTTCGCGGCGCAGCCGCGCTGTCTGAGCAGGAGCAAAGGGATGCGGGCGGCTGGCACATACCTGGCGGCTGGCACAGACCCTGCGTTAGCGGCCGGCACAGACCCGGCGGCCGGCACATTCCACCGCACAATGCAACGGATTTCACTGCGATCAACCGGTGTGGGGGATGTGATTCACCACGGCACGACCTGCTGGCGGCACGGGCCGCGGGGTCAGGCACCATAAGCACAAGAACTGCGCATAAGACACCTAACAATTCCCATTTTAGAACTACTTCTTGGTCTTATTCCGCGCACAGCACCAAAAACCGGTGCTAAGACCCACCATAATGGAAGTGCATGGGAGGAATTGCACCAGATTCAGTGCCTATTGTGCGACCTGTGCGACCCTCGCGCGCGACATCCTGGGCTTGCGGTACTCTCCTCAGCACAACATGGCCAACTGAGTAGCCATCCATGACGTTACACCCCCCGACAGAGATAGGTATTTTCCGTATGGCGTAAATACACCGGAGACACTCAGTGTCTCCCCCCATTTCGGCACCGGTCACCGTCCTTCTGGCATCGGGCCAATGTACACGGACTGCGGCCGAATCAGTCGATTGTGGCGGGCCTGTTCCATTATATGGGCGCCCCATCCCACGCACCGACCCAATGTAAACGTCGGGGTGTACAACGTCTTGGGAATCCCAGTCGTCCGCAGAATGGCGGCCGCCCAGTATTCAACGTTCGCATAGAGGCGCCGGCCCGGCTTGTACTCATCCAGGAGTCGAACAGCCGCGTCCTCCACCCCCACCGACAAGTCGAACCACGGATCTTTCGCCTTCACGCCCTCAACAACCGCGCGCAGTGCCATCGCCCGTGGGTCGCGCGTCTTGTACACCCGATGCCCGAACCCCATCAAACGGCGCCCAGCTTCAAGCTCATTCCGCAGCCATGCTTCGGCCCGATCCAGGGTTCCGATGTCCTCCAGCATCGTCATCACTTCCGACGGGGCCCCGCCGTGCAACGGGCCCTTCATCGCCCCGATCGCAGCCGTCAAGGCGGACACCATATCCGATTGCGTCGATGTGACGACCCGGGCGGCAAACGTAGACGCGTTCATCCCGTGTTCCATACCGAGGACAAGATAAGCTTGCAAAGCGCGAATGTGTTCGTTGGCAGGGATCTGGCCGCCGCTCAGCATATACAGATAATTGGCCACATGCGGCAACGTCGGATGGGCGGCGGTCGGCGCCACACCGCGGAGACGTGCGTGCCTATGGGCAATCAACGTCGGTACAGCCGCGGTAACGCGGATCGCCTGGTCTTCAGTCGGCGGCCAGTCCCCATCCACGCCAAGCCCCGAGACCACCGTCCGCAAGACACTCATCACATCCGTGCCCCAGGGCAGTTGGTCGACCAAGCGCAGGATCTCTTCCGGCACCTTCCGATGTTCGCGAAGCTTGGCGACCAAGCCTTCCCGTTCGACCGCTCCGGGGAGATGGCCAAACCACAACAGGTGGGCAACGTCCTCAAATGAATGCGCTCGTGCCAGGTCTCTGGCCTCATATCCCCGGTACACCAACCTCCCACCCTCTCCGTCGACCAGACTGATCCCGGTCTCCGCGGCGACAATTCCTTCCAACCCGTTCACACTCGCCATGTCGATATCCCCTCTCCGCACATCTATCATAGCCCCCTCTTTTGATTGTGTATAATGAAGATACATGCTCATTTCGATACGTTTTTATGATCTATCAGGGTGAGGGGAGAATGCCGGGTGGACATCGACTGGATCCAAACGTTTGTCACGGCCGCCGAGGAAGGAAATTTCCACAGGGCAGCAGAACGCCTGCACCTGGCTCAACCAACCGTCTCACTGCACATGCAGAAATTGGAGTCCCTGTGGGGCGTGACTCTCTTTGACAGAGTGGGTCGAAACGTACAACTCAGTCGGGCCGGCCATCGCTTTCTCGTTCACGCCAGAAGACTGCTTGAAGACTATGTAGGCAGTTTGGAAGACATGGCCCGGTGGCAACAAGGATATGAAACCACGCTCCGCATCTTCGCGTCTCCCGTCGTGGCGACGACGTTGCTGCCGCGTTGGATTCAAGGATTTGGACAAATGTTGCCTTCCGTTGAATTTTTCATTCAGGTTGTCGACTCGGAACAGATTCTCCCTGCAGTCCTCGGGCAGGTTGCCGACCTGGGATTCAGTCGGCTCGAAGTGTGTCATCCGCATGTGAGTTGTGTGAAACTCTACGAAGATCCTGTCGTGTTGATTGCGCCGAGGGATGAATTCGATTTTGAGGGCCCTGTGCGCGAGGTGCGGGACCTGCTCCGACAGTACCCCCTGTTCACCCATCATCACCCCGAGTATTGGAACGAACTGCTGATTGACCTTCGGACAATGATTCCGGCGATTCGTACGATCCAGGTCAACCAAGGCTACGTAGCACTGGAGTGGGTGACCGAAAAGCTGGGCGTATCGTTCTTCTCGCTCAGCACCGTCCGTAAATCACTGCAGCGCGGTTCCGTCGAACAGGTACCGTTTTCCGCGTTCCCTTTGCCGACAACATCCACCTACCTCGTCGCGCCCGCGCATCCGACAAGCCCGGCCCTCCAATTCGCAAAATACGCGCATCGATTTGTCGAGCAACGACTCTGACCCCGGCAATCCGCCACGCGGCAACGCCCCCACCGCGGCAAAAAAGAGGAGCCGACGCTGTGCGCGCAGGCTCCTCCAGTCACATCCTTACAGCCAATCGGCTTTACGCCACGTTTGCGGCTTGCAGGCCCTTAGGACCCTGCACCACATCAAACGTCACGTGCTGGCCTTCTTCCAAGGACCTGTAGCCCTCGCCCTGAATGGCGCTGAAGTGCACGAACACGTCTTCTCCGCCCTCGACTTCGATGAATCCGAAGCCTTTCTCTGCGTTAAACCATTTCACGATGCCTTGCTGCACACCAATTCCTCCAAAGTACTCCCACGAGTACGGTAGTTGTTCATCCGCACAGTCACTTATGCAAAATAGAAAACCGTCCCAGTCTGCCCCCATATGAGGCGCAGAAGCAACGGCTCACTGACACAGGCACGATCGCTTTTGAACGTGTTCAGTATAGAACATCGGCCAACCATTGTCAAGCCCATAAAAGACCGCCCAGTGCTGACGCTGCTGACGCAGTCTTTCGACCGCGGGCCCATCGCTGGCCTGCGTGCGGCCGTGACGCAGCGCATTTTCATTGTTCGTTGGCGGCGCGCCCGCGCCTCGCGTTCGCCGTCCTTAACGCCGTCACGACCTCTGTGCAGCCGTGGCCTCCGTAAATTGAACCAATCCGTCCACTAGTTCGGCAAGGCGCTCCAGACACTCACGGCGAAGCTGCGGCGGATCCCCGGGCAATACGCACTCAGGATCGACGACCGACTGGCCGGGCAGCGCATGGCCCGACAGTGCGCGCATGATCAGGCGCAATTGATTCAGCGCGTTGATGCCGCCCTTGCCGCCGCCCGCCGCGGCAAGCAGCAGGATTCCCTTCCCGGCAAACACATCGCCGCCCAGAAAGTCGAGCGCGTTCTTTAGCGCCCCGCTGATCCCGTTGTGGTACTCTGGCGTACAGATCACCATGCCGTCCGCCGCCCGCGCGTCGCTGCGCAGTTTCACGAGTCCGGGGCCCGCTCCGTCTCCTTCCTCCAGGCCAAACAGGGGAAGGCGATCGTAGCGGACGTCAAACGTCAACGGGTCGACGCCGCGCGCCCGGACCATTCCTTCCACCGCCTTGGCAAGAACGCGCGTATTCGCTTGCTCGCGCGGGCTCCCGCACACCACGAGAATCTTCATTGGATGTCACTCCTTCCGCTCACGATCATTCTGCAGCATTGCGCCGCTCGTTGCATCGTCGGGAAGAAGGAATGCGCCTGCGAGAAAAGTCCGTCGTCCTCCGGTCGAACCGAGGATGAGACTTGTGTCGCAGTTTCCCGCCACACACACGACAGCCTCAGTTGCCGTCCCGCCCCTTGACGGCGTACAGGGCCGCCTGGGTGCGGTCGTTCAGTTCCAGTTTGCCAAGGATCCGGGTCATATGCGACTTGACCGTCTTCTCCGAGATGTGCAGGAGAGTCGCGATCTCCTTGTTGCTCATGCCTTGCGCAACGGCGGCCAGCACCTCTCTTTCGCGTCCCGTCAACCGATCCAGACCCTCCGGCGGCGCCGGATCGGCTGACGGGGCGGACAGCGACGCGACGCGTTCCATCAGGTTCGTGGAGATGTCCGGGCTCAACAGTACATTTCCGTTGTAGGCGCCCCGGATGGCTTCCGCGAGTTGGTCAGGGTGCACATCCTTCAGGATGTAGCCAGTCGCTCCCGCCCGCAACGCCGGGAGGATGTGGTCAAAATCGGCGAAACTCGTGAGCACGACCACCTTCACAGCCGGGTGGCCGGTCTTGATGCGGGCGGTCGCTTCAACCCCGTCCACGACAGGCATGAGCAGGTCCATCAAGACAACATCGGGCCGCAGTTCCTCGACCTTCTCCAGCACCTCGTTGCCGTCATGCGCCTGCCCGACCAGTTCAAAGTCAGGATGCGTGCCGAGAAAGAATGCGAGACCCTTGAGTACGACGGGATGATCATCGGCCACGAGAATGCGAATCTTCATGCGCAGCCGCCTTTCCGGGATACGGAATCGCCACCCTTACGCGCGTCCCGCTCGCGCCGCTCTGCACCACGACCGATCCGCCCAGGGCTTCCGCCCGCTCTCGCATGGTCCTCATTCCCATGGCGGATGCCCTCCCCTGCCCGCTGACTGAAAACCCGCAACCGCCGTCCGCGACCTCCATCAGAACCTTTCTGCGCGATACGCCAATGACGATGTCTGCACGGTCCACGCGGGCGTGCTTGCTCACATTGTTCAGGGCCTCCTGCCCGATTCGCCAGAGCGCCTCCTCCAGCGCCGGCGGCAATTCCAGAACACCCCGCGGTTGCCCGCAGACGCGGACGCCGAGACTTTCGCCATACCGCTGCAGCGCCGTGACGAGCCCCTGCTCCAATCCCTCGGGCCGCAGTTGCCAGATCAAGGCCCGCATTTCCTCCAGCGCCTTTTGCGCCAGTGACTGAATCTCCTGCAGGTGGAGGCGGCGATCCGCGACATCGCTATCCATCATCGACTCAGCGCCGCGCGCGACAAGCGTCAGCGAAAACAGGTACTGAGACACGGAGTCGTGGAGGTCGCGCGCCAGGCGGTTACGCTCCTCGCTGCGGGTCATTCTGCGCCTCTGCTCGACCAGCAGCAGGTTCTCGAAGACCAGTGAAATGTGGTCCGCGAGCGAGGGCAGCACATCGAGATCGACCGCGTCAAAATCGCTCCGCCGCGGACTCGCCACGAACATCGCCGCATACTGCCGGTCGTGCAGCCGAACAGGCACCGTGACCCAGGAGCGCAACTCCGGGACCCCCGGCGCGAGGCGATCGTCGGGCGCACCTCCAGCGGCCGCGACGGAGACGGTCCGGCGCTCGCGCAGCGCGGCCGCGACCGGATGCCCGCGGAAAATGGCCGTGTCCGCCCCGACCGGTCTGTGCTCCCCGTCGACGCACAGCGCGCGCAGCGATACGCCGTACGCCTCCTCGGTGAGGATCGCCACGGTGGACCACCCAAACGTCCGGGCGATACTGGCGACGGATTCGTCGAGGACCGTCTCCGCGTCGCGGATCTCGTCGAGTTGGCGCATCGCCTCTCCCACTTTCAGATAATGCCGAGCCCTCTTCTCTTGGATGTGATAGAGCCTCGTCCGTTCAATGGCTGTTCCGATCTGATAGGCAACCGACTGTAACAGCGCCAGTTCGTCCTCCGTAAAGTGCTCCTTTCCGGCAGCGGCGACGTTGAGAACGCCGCACTGCTTGCCCCCCGCCTCAAGGGGAACCGTCGCGTGATGCGTGATTCCCGCTGTATCGCCCCACTGGAACCGGATGGCGTCGTCGATACGCTTGCACCCGATCGTGTTGACGGCCCCCCGGAGTTCTCCTGACCACAATCGCATCAGGCACCAACAACTGTCGGTCCGCATGGCCAGCCTGTCGCGCGACCGGAGCGCGGCGGGAAGATGGCAGTCGGCTGCGCACGTGTAGTCCGGCTCGTGCTCCGACAACAGAATCCAGCCAGACTCGAGTCCCGTCACGTGCAACAGCTTTTCCAGCACCGAGTTGAGCATGTCGTCCATGTCGTTGCGTGAATTCAGCGTCTCGGCGATCTCCTTCAAAATAATCCATTCGTGCTCGTCGCGCCGTCCCACCCGCTCCATTCCGCCTCCTTGCGCGAGACTTCCAGCCGGCCTCATCGCCTGCGCTGCAGCGCGCGCAGCGGGCGGTAGTCGATCAGAATGACGCCCCGCGCCGCGATGGCCTCCCTGATTTCCCCGTCCTCCGTGAACAGGCTGAATTCCTCCGCGCGCACCGCCCCGTGAGGAACGACGGCTTGCAGTTCCGGCGTCATGAGGCTTGCGTGGATGAACAACTCATTGACCCCTGCGGGCAATTCCCTGATCGTGCGCAGGATGAACGCGCGCGCGGATTCATCGGGACGCCGGCGTTCAGGCAGGATCAATTCATCCGGGAACACGATTCCGTCCGCCGCGAAGCGGGAGCGGATATCCGGGTATCCGCCGGCGGCAAAGTCGCTCTGCGACCCAAGACGCAAAGGCAAGCCATACTCCTTGGCCAGTCGCGCGTAGACCTCAAGATACGCCGGGTGCACCTGCAGCGTCCCCATGTGCGAGTCCAGGTGCGTCGCGTCCAGTCCCCAGCGCCGCGCCAGTTCGATCTGCGCCCTGCACTCGGTGTACGCCTGCTCCGGCGTCGCATGCTCGTACACCTCCGGCACAGTCCGCCACAAAAAGCCGTCCGCGTCGACAAGCCCCGGAACCTCGGCGACCGGCGCGATCGGGCGCCAGCGGTAGTTCTCCCACTCACTGGTCAGCGTCAGGTGAACACCGACCGCGAGCGCCTGTCGCGTCGACCACCGTTTGACCGCGTCATACGCCCACGGACACGGCATCATCACGGTCGCCGACGTGACGAGCCCTCCCTCCAGGCTCCGCCACACGGCCTCGTTTGCCGCATGGCACATACCAAAGTCGTCGCTGTTCACGACCAGCAGGCGATCCGTTTCCGCGTACCCCAACTGCTCCACAAGCGTCACTCTCGTCACCGCTCCCCATTCTCCCTCGTCCGTCTCTTCAAGCATAGAACTGGAGCGCGGTCCGCACAATACCCCTTCGTGCGCGTGACCGCGTCGTGTACAATAACGGAAAGGCGGTTCATCCGGAACGGAGAAGCGGTTCATCCGGGGCCCCGGAGAACTGGGGCAAAGTCCGTCTTGCCTGATTCGGATGATCGCAGTTCCCCCAGGAGAGGAGGGCGTGCGATAAACACGACCCCTGTGCGCCGCGGCCGCTTCGCCCCCACTCCCTCCGGGCCTCTGCACCTGGGCCACGTTCGCACGGCGCTCCTGGCCTGGCTGCAGATGCGCAAGAGCGGCGGGACGTTCATCCTTCGGATGGAGGACCTGGACCAGTCGCGCAGTCGGCCAGCGTATGCAAAACAGATCCTGGAGGACCTGCGGTGGCTCGGCCTCGATTGGGATGAGGGTCCGGATGTCGGCGGTCCGCACGCCCCCTATGCCCAAAGCGAACGCCTTGCCGACTACGGACGGGCGCTGAACGAACTCGAACGGCACGGCGCCCTCTACCCGTGTTTCTGCAGTCGGGCGGACCTCGCAACACTGGCGTCCGCACCGCACGGCCTGACCTCCGCGGGGCCCGTCTACACGGGCGCGTGCCGCCGTTTGAGCGCGTCCGAACGAGCGGCAAGGTCGCTCGCCAAACAGCCCGCCCTGCGGTTCGCCTGGCCCGCGGGCCGTTCTGTCGCCTTCTTCGACGACGCCCTTGGCGCGCAGCGCTTTGCCGAGGGATGCGGCGGGGACTTTGTCGTTCGCCGCGCCGACGGCGTGGTCGCCTATCAACTCGCGGTGGTCGTGGACGACATCGCCATGGGCGTTACGGACGTCCTGCGCGCATCCGACCTGCTTGACTCCACGCCGCGCCAGATTCTGCTCTATGAGGCACTGGGCCGGTGCATTCCGCGCTTCGCCCACATCCCCCTTGTGCTCGGCGGCAACGGCGCCAGGCTCGCCAAGCGCCACGGCGCGGCAGCCGTGGCGCAACTCCGGGCCGCTGGAGTCGCGCCGCAGCGCATCATCGGGTGGCTGGCCTGGAAAAGCCGCCTGATCGACCGCGATGAACCTGTGGAGCCGCGCGAACTCGTGGACTGCTTCGACCTCTCCCGCGTGCCTCGCACCCCGCTCGCGGCCGGGCCACTCACACCCGCGAACCTGTAGCCTGGACCTGTGAAGAGGATTTCACCCATCGAAAGCGAATACATTCATGGAGCCATCCGTGCAGATGGACCACAAGAGACCGCCATGTGCGGCGCATCCGCACACCAGCAAACCATGAAAATGCGATTGAATCAGGCGGCGCAGATGGCGAGGTACAGATCTGCTCGCATTTTCAAGATAGGAGCGATGAGACGTGAAATATCGCAGATTGGGCAAGACAGGACTCAAGGTCTCCGTGGTTGGCGTCGGTACGTGGCAGTTTGGCGGCGCATGGGGCAAGGACTTCACCCAGGACGAAGTCGATGCGATCCTGGACCGGGCCAGCGAACTCGGAATCAACCTGCTCGACACGGCCGAATGCTACGGACATCACCTCTCCGAGAGCTTCATCGGCAATTATGTGGAACGGCGCAAGAACCGCGACTCCTGGGTCATCGCGACCAAGTTCGGCCACAACTATGCCGCGCGCGACGACAAGGAGACCAACTTCTGGTCGGCGGGCGAAGTGCTCAAGCAACTCGACGCGTCCCTGCAGACACTGCGCACCGAGTACATAGACCTCTATCAGTTCCATTCCGGACCGGACGAGGTCTTTGACAACGACGAACTGTGGACTGCGCTCGACAAGCAGGTGCAGGCGGGAAAAGTCCGCAACCTTGGCATCTCGATCGGCAGCAACGACAACCTCCACCAGACCGAGTCGGCCAGCCGTATCGGGGCGAAGGCCATCCAGGTCGTCTACAACCGGCTCGACCAGACGCCCGAAAAGCGCGTCTTCCCGTCTTGCGAGGCGCAGGATCTCGGCGTGCTCGCGCGCGTGCCGCTGGCCAGCGGCTACCTCAGCGGCAAGTATGAGCCTGGCGCTGTTTTCCCGGGGAATGACGTTCGCGCGCGCCACAACCCCGAGCAGACGGCCGCCCGCCTGACCAAGGTGGCTGACATCAAGCAGACCGAAGTGCCGGCAGGTGTCAATATGGCGTCATGGGCGCTCGCCTGGTGCCTGCAGCACCCCGCCGTCACCTGCGTGATCCCCGGCTGCAAGAGCCCGGAACAGGTGGAAGCAAACGCCCTCGCCGTCGAGCTCGACCTGGTGCGCAGCGACCACCCGCAGAGTTGGCCAGTCTAGGGGACCACCATCAGGTCACGGTCACCTCGCCGACCTCGTACGCGACGTTTCCCGCAATCGTCTTTCCGATGAAGCAACGGTCCCGCGCCCGCTCGGCCTCCTGTCGGTACTCCGCGAGGCGGGCGGGCTCACCGCCTTCTATCGCCGGATTCACGCGCAACACGGCAAACTTCCCTGTCAGTGGATAGCCCGTGACCACCCCTTGCGAACGGATGACGACATCCTTGACCGGCAGCCCCGCCTTCACGAGCAGCGCGAACAGCGTCCCACTGTAGCAGGCGGAGACGGCCGCGATCAGCAACTGCTCCGGACTCGTCCCGACCCCCTTGCCGCCCATCGAAGCTGGCGCCGCGTACAACATCGACTGCTCTCCCAACGTCACGAATCCCTGGCCCTCCGTCCCCCTGCCGGACCAGCGCAACTCCGCCCCGAACGTCAAATCTCCCACAGCGTCCAACACCCTTCCTGTCTCTCCTGAACCCCGGTATGACACAGCGCACAGCCGGCCGGCCGCGGATCGTGTACGCTGACCGCGGCTGGCGGCGTCCTTGGCGATGCCGTCGGCACAGACCTCCCGCATGCGGGAGCCGGGAGTGACAGCCGCATGAACGTGATCCGCATCGCCCCGCGCGGGTATTGCCACGGCGTCGTCGGCGCCATGAACACCGTGCGCAGCGCCATTGACGACTCCACACTGCCCCGCCCCATCTACATCGTCGGCATGATCGTCCATAACCAGCATGTGGTCGACGCCTGCACCGACCAGGGCGTCATCACGCTCGACGGCGCCAAGAACCGTCTCGACCTGCTCGACCTCGCGGACACAGGCACCGTCATCTTCACCGCGCACGGCGTCTCGCCCGCCGTGCGCACGAAAGCCGCACAGCGCGGCCTGCGCATCCTCGACGCGACATGTCCGGACGTCACCCGCACGCACGACCTGATCCGGGAACGCGCGGCGGCGGGCTACGACATCGTGTACATCGGCCGCAAGGGCCATCCCGAGCCGGAAGGCGCCGTCGGGATCGCGCCGGAAGCCGTGCACCTCGTCGAGACAAAAGACGACGTGGACCGGCTGCGCATGGACAACGCGAAAATCGCGGTCACGAATCAGACGACGCTCAGCCAGTGGGACACCGCGGCCCTCATGGACCACATCAAGCTGCGCTATCCGCAGGCGGAGGTCTACAATGAAATCTGTCTGGCCACCCAGTTGCGCCAGCAGGCCGTCGCGGAGCAGGTGCGCGAAGCCCAGTTGTGCATCGTGGTCGGCGATCCGCGCAGCCACAACTCCAACCGGTTGGTGCAGGTCGCGCAAGAAATCGGCGGCACGCCCGCGCGCCTTGTCAGCGACGTCGCGCAGATCTCCCCCGACTGGCTGCGAGGCGTAAGCAGCGTCGCCGTGTCGGCCGGTTCCTCGACGCCGAGTCCCGTCACCCGGGCCGTCATTGAGTACCTTGAACAGTTCGACGAACACGACCGGACCACTTGGCCGCACCCCGCCGCGGACAAGCCTCCCGCCATCCTGCCGCAGCCGCACCGCACCGGCGGCCCTGTTTCAACCGCGCAGCCACTTCGATAGCGCGTGCCTGTTTACATCCCGATTCATCGCGGCGATCGCCGTGGTGATCGGGATGCCCTTCGGACATACCTCGACACAGTTCTGCGAATTGCCGCACTCGTGTATTCCGCCCTCGTCCATGAGGGCTTCGAGCCGCTCCTCCTTGTTCATCTCGCCCGTCGGATGCATGTTGAACCGCATGACCTGGGGCATCGCAAACGGGCCAATAAACGCCTGACGGTCATTCACGTTGGGGCAAGCCTCCTGGCACGCTCCGCACGTCATGCACTTGGACAGTTCATACGCCCATTGGCGGTCGTCCTCAGCCATGCGCGGACCCGTGCCGAGGTCGTAGGTGCCGTCAATCGGAACCCACGCACTGATCTTCTTGAGCGTGTCAAACATATTGGAGCGGTCGACGACGAGGTCGCGCACCACCGGGAATGTCCGGATCGGCTGCACGCGGATCGGCTGCGCCAGCGAATCGATGAGCGCGGCGCACGCCTGGCGCGGTTTGCCGTTGATCACCATGGTGCACGCCCCGCAGACTTCTTCGAGACAGTTGGACTCCCACACCACGGGGTTCACCGGCTGCCCCTGCGCATCCACGGGATTGCGCTGAATTTCCATCAACGCGGCGATTACATTCATTCCCGGGCGCCACGGAATGGCAAACTCCGCCTCGTACGAGGCGCCGTCGGCGCTGTCCTGCCGCAGGATGACGAGGCGGACGGTCTTTGTCTCCGGTCGCTGCTCAGTCGCATTCATAGTTGCATTCATGTCTTCGCCTTCTCTCCCCATTCGTGACTCCCGATTCAAGACTCCCCATTCAAGACAACAGCCTGACGGGTTCATGCGCACGCGCAAAACACGACGTCACTCTGTATTATAGCGCTTGGACCACACCGCCCGCATGATCCAGATCACTCCGACGCGCGAGCAAACCGCCACAATAGCAGAATAAGGGCATGCAGAGCGCGCGACAACGCCCCGCATACCCTGAATTTACCGCGAGGTGAACGACCATGAGGATCAGGGAACACTTCCTGCTCGGAACGGACCGGGTGACGGTTTCCGTGACCGCCAAGGATGACACGGAGCGGGGCGCCCTCTTTGAGACCGCGATCGTCACAATCCTGACGCGCTTTCAGGAAGAGTTCGGCGAAGCACAGTGCGACGGGCTGATCAAACGCATCAGCGCGATCGACGTGACCGAACCGGAGTGGCGCCTCAACCCCGACGATTCCTGCTGGAACCAGGCGCAACGCGCGCTCTCCGGGAAATAGCCGTGAGACGCCGCACGGCGGCGGCTTCAGATGTAGTTCAGGTCGTCCGTGCGCGGCAACGGCCACTGCAGACCGCCCGCGCCGAAAAACCACGCGGACAGCGCGCCGTATCCGCGCAGCACCGCGCCTTGTAGGGCATCCGCAGCGGGACTGCGGCGCGCGAAACGCACCGTCCACTCGTCCTGCCCTGTGTCCTCCAACACGGGGACCTCCCCGTACCGGTCGAGCAGCGCCGGACCGATCTCCTGCAGCAGCAACTGCGGGTTCAACACGCGCACCGTACCCTGGTTCGCGCGCTCCTCCATGGTGACGCCCGCGGCCCGGAACAGCGCGCGGGCCGTCGCGTCCTCTTTCGCCAGGTACAGTCGGGCGGCCCGCACCGAAAAGGCTTCTCGCGCCGCCTGCGCCAGCGCAAACAGCGCGTTGCGCGCGCCGGCCCACTCGATGAAGTGGGCCGGCGCGTCGTCCCTGTCCGCGACGTTTACAACCGCGTACGCGATCACCCGGCCGCCCTGCTCGGCGACAAACACCCGCGGCGTACACGGAATGTCGCGGTACATGGGCGCGTCAAGCGCGCCGAGAAGGGCGGTCATCTGTTCCGGGGTGCGCGCGAATCGCAGCGGTTCGGCAATGTACAGCGCGTGCAGCGCCGCAAAGTCTGCTTCCGACCGCGCCAGGCGTGCGACAATGGGCGTCCGCAGGCCGGCGTCCGGCCCGACCCCGGGCGACGATTCCAGCCAGACAGAAGCAAACGAGCCGAAATTCACGCAGCCAACCCGCCGGTAGATCGACAGGCCGCCGGAGACGAACAGCACGCTCGTGTCCGGCGTGTAGTCGGCCAGCACCTGCTCAATCATGGTCGACGCGTAGTGGCGCTGGCGATACGCGCTGTCCGTGCACACGGAGCCCATGGAGACGGCCGAAACGCGCGTCCCGCAGGTCGCCACGCCGCCGGGCGCCATGCCAACCAGCGCGACCGGGCGCCCGCCGTCCTCGACGTAGTACAGGTGCTCGGCGTTGCGGGCGTGAAACAGTAAAGGAAACTCGTGCGCCATTGCGGTCCCCGGAACGATCTGCGGACGAAACACCCTGTCCGACAACGCGCCGAGTTGCGCCACCTTGTCGGGCGTAGCCCGCTTGACCAACGTCTCTTCCATGTCCATCAGCCTTTCCTGCGCGAGGCGCCGTTCCCGGCCTCCTGCGCGATGGTCCCATCCTGCCGTGCGGCGTAATCCATGTCATTCAGGTGACACGCCGCGAAATGACCGCCGCCCAGTTCCACCCGGCGCGGCGCCACGCGCTTGCAGACCTCCATCACCTGCGGGCACCGCGGATGAAAGTGACACCCCGTCGGGAGCTGCGCCAGATTCGGCGGTTCTCCCGTCGGCGCCCGGTCGCTGGCGAACGGATTGTGGACCACATCCGGCACGGCCGACAGCAACAGGCGCGTGTACGGATGCGCCGGGCGCTCCACGACGTCGTCCGCCGGGCCGCCCTCCACCAGCTGTCCCGCGTACATGACGAGCAGATCGTCCCCCACATAGCGCGCACTGGCGAGATCGTGCGTGATAAACAGAAACGACAGGCCCCGGTCGCGCCGCAATTGCCTCATCAGATTCAATATTCCCATGCGAATCGAGACGTCGAGCATCGAGGTCGGTTCGTCGGCCAGCAACAACAGCGGCTCGACGATCAGGGCGCGCGCGATCACGACGCGCTGGCGCTGCCCGCCCGACAGTTCGTGCGGGTACTTGTCGATGTAGTCCTCGCCGGGTGTCAGCCCCACCGCCTCAAGCGCCTGCAGGACGCGCCCGCGCACGCCGGCGCCGGCGCGCGCCTTGCCGTAGTTCTTCAGCGGTCGCACGAGGTGGTATCCCACCGAATGATGCGGGTTCAGCGAGCCAAACGGGTCCTGGAAGATCATCTGCACACGTCTGCGCAACCGCGACAATTCCCTGCGCCGCACCTTCGCCACGTACGCCTCTCCCTGAAAACGGACCACCCCGGCGGTCGGCTCGATCAGGCGGGCAATCAGGCGGGCGACGGTCGACTTGCCGCTGCCGCTCTCCCCGACAATGACGGTCACGCGTCCCCTCGCGATGCGAAAAGACACGTCGGCGACGGCGTGGACGGGCCGCCGGTTCAAGGCGTTGCCCGCGGCGAAGACCTTGCCCAGTCCCTCCACTTCAAGGAGGATCGGCTCCTCAGACACAGCCTTGGCCTCCCTCCCCAAGCAGATGACAGGCCGCGCGGTGCGTCGGCGAGACGTCGACTGTCGGCGGCGCAACCGAAGCGCACTCGTCGAGGCGCACCGGGCAACGCGGCGCGAAGCGGCAACCTGTAGGCGGGGACACCATGCTCGGCGGACTCCCCGGGATGCCAATCAATTCCCGCTTTTCAAAGACTGACGGGAACGATTGCAGCAGCCCCTTGGTGTACGGGTGCCGCGGTGCATCGCGAATCTCCGCCGCAACGCCGACTTCCACGATCTCTCCGGCGTACATGATCGCGATGCGGTCCGCGATCGCGAGCAGCAAGGACATGTCGTGCGTGATAAACAGCACCGCGAAGTCGAATTCGCGCTGCAGTTCCTTCACCTTGCGGATGATCTGCTGCTGCACGACCACGTCAAGCGCCGTCGTCGGTTCATCCATCACGATCAACTGCGGCCGCAGGGCCAAGGCCATCGCAATCATGACACGTTGGCGCATGCCGCCCGACAGTTCGTGCGGATAGCTGCGCAGACGTCCAGGATCGACCTCGACAAGCCGCAGCAGTTCACCTGCGCGACTCCACGCCTCCCTGGCGGTCACGCCGTGCGCCACCATGCCGTCGCAGATCTGTTCGCCAATCGTCAGCACCGGATTCAGCGAACTCATCGCGCTCTGCGTAACGAGCGAGATCTTTGACCAGCGCAGCGGCCTCATCCCCGCGTCGCTCAACCGGGCCAAGTCCTGACCGTCAAACAGGATCTCGCCGCCGCTGATCTCCCCGTCCCGGTCGAGCAACCGGGTGAGCGCCAGCACGATGGTGCTTTTGCCGCAGCCCGACTCACCCGCAAGGCCGAAAATCTCTCCGCGCCGAATGGTCAGATTGACATCCTGAACGGCCTTGACGTCCACGTCGCCGTGGTAGGTGACGGACAGATTGCGGATGTCGCACAGGACCGTCATGACGCCCTCCTCCTTCGCAGGGCGCGCAACCGCAGGGGCAAGGAGCGCAGCTTGGGATTGGTCAATTCATCCACAGCGTAGTTGAGCAATGACAGCCCCGCGCCGAGCAGCGCGATGGACAGGCCCGGCGGCACGAACCACCACCACGCGCCGCTCAGCAGAGCACCTTCCGTGTCCGACCAGTACAGCATCGTGCCCCAGTTCACGGCCTTCAGATCGCCCAGACCGAGAAACTGCAGGCCAGCGGCCGTCAACACGGCGTACAGGATGCTGAACAGCAGATTGGCAAAGATCAGCGAGATCATATTGGGCAGCAACTCGCGAAAGACGATGTTCCAGGCGGATTCGCCGCCCATTTTCGCCGATTCCACGTACGGCAGTTCCCGCATCGTCAGCACCTGCGAGCGCAGCACGCGCGCGCCCCACGCCCAGCCTGTCAGGACGATCACGATGATCATCGGAAGATTCCCGCCGAAGGGAAGCACGGCCGCAAGCACGATCACAAGCGGAAGGCCCGGGATGATCAGAAAAATATTGGTGATGAGCTGCAGGACCTCATCCACCACCCCGCCGATATATCCGGACAGCATTCCGACCAGAACCGAGAGCACCATCGCCCCGACCCCGGCAACGACGCCGACGAAGAGCGACGATTGGGTCCCCCAGACAAATTGACTGAACACGTCCTGGCCCATCGACGTCGTCCCAAGCGGATGCGCTGCGCTCGGCGGCTGCAAAGGCATAAAAGCCGTGGAGTCCGGATTGATCTTCGTCAGGAGAGGCGCGAACACGGCGATGAACAGGAAAAAGACCAGCAGCACAGCGCCGCTCACGGCCTTCCTGTTGCGCAAAAACGGCGCCGCGCGCGTCAGCAGACCCTTTTTCTTCCTTGTTCGGCCCGCTCCCATGTCCTGCCGCGGGGGCGGATCCAGCGCCATGATTTGCACCGCGGACACCTCCTCATCCTTGCCGGGCGCGCGGATCAAGCTTCACGTAAACGAGATCCGCGATAAAATTGGCCACGAGAACGGCCAGCGCGATGAGCAGCAGCGCACCCTGCATCATCGGATAGTCCATGTTGCCCACCGCCTGGAACAGCGTGTACCCGAGTCCCGGATAGGAAAACACGACTTCCGTCAAAATGGCGCCGCTCAGGATGAAACCGAGCGACAGCGCGAAACTCGTGACGTTTGGCAAGATCGCGTTGCGCGCGGCGTACGTCATCATGATGCGCCGGTCGGACAGGCCCTTTGCCTTCGCCACCTTCACGTACTCTTCGGACAGCGTGTTGATCATATTGTTGCGCATGCTGAGCAGCCAGCCGCCGATCGACGTCACGACAATCGTCAAGGCGGGGAGCACCGCGTGGTAGAGAATGTCCGGCAGATTCGCGAAGCTCCAGCCGCTCGTGCTGCTGCCGTACGCGTGGCCAAGCGGAAACCACGGCAACTGAAAGGCGAAGAAATAGAGGAGCAGCAGGGCGAGCCAGAAGTATGGAAAGGACCCCGTGAGCGTGAACACCGTCGGCGCGACCGCGTCCAGAAACGAGCCGCGCCGCCATGCGGAGACCATGCCGAGGAGCGTTCCCAGGATAAAGCTGATGAGTGTGGACAGTCCGAGCAAGAACAGCGTCCAGGGCAGTGCCTGCATCAGCGCTGCGGAGACCGTCTCCGGATAGAGGCCGAGCGAGACCCCGAGGTTGCCGTGCAACAACTGGCCGATGTACTGCCAGTACTGCGCCCACAGACTGACATGGCGGTCAAGGCCGAACAGCTTTGCATATGCGTAGAGCGCGTCCGGGTTGATCCTGCCGCGGAACTTGGCGACAAGGACCTGCATCGGGTTGCCCGGCATCATCCGTGGCAGTGCGAAGTTCAGCGTCACAGCCGCCCATAACGCCACCGCGTAAAACGCGGCGCGCCTCAACAGATAACGCAAAAGCACCACCCGCCTCATTCAAGGTTGCGCAAACCGTCGCGAGCGCGCGCCGGTTCTGGTCATGCCCGCAAGAAGTCAGGGTTTGTGCACACTCGCGAAGATGTACATGTCGTCAATCGCGCCGGCAAACGAAGCGTACGGCGACGCGGCGGACGGCCAGCCCACGAAGTTCGACGTGTTGTACTCCTCCCACGCCACGCCGTCGAGCAGCGGAATGACCGGCAGATTCGCCGCGAAAATCGACTCCAGTTTGCCCATGACGGCCTTTTGCTGCGTCACGCCAAACACCTTCGGATACTGCGTCAGCAGACGGTTGGTCTGGGGATTGTTCCAGCGTTCAAAGTTGCTGAGGGCCGGCTGACCCACGCGCGCCGTGAAGGCGCCGTTCAGCAGGGTGTTGTAACCGATGTAGGCTGGCGCCTGGTTCACCCAGTTCATGGCGAGCTGGAAGCTGCCGTTTGCCAGCGCGCTGCTGACCGTGGCCCCTGACGGCGTCTTCACCTGGGCGTTGATCCCGATCGCCTGCAGGTTCCGCGCGACCACACCCGCGTCCGCAATCCAGTCGGTGATCCCCGATCCGACGTCGATCGTGAGCGACACCGCCTTGCCTTTCGGATCGATCAACTGACCCGCCTTGTTCCACTTGAATCCCGCTTTGCGCAGGATGGCGCGCGCGGCGTTGGGATTGTACGACAGCGGGTTGTGCGCCAGGACCGCCTTGTCGATGTACGTCTGGTTTGCCCGGTCGGACGGCAGCCCCACCGAGTTGGCCACTGGCTCATAGCCAAACTCTCCGAGCATGGCGACTTTTTGCCGGTCAATCGCAAGGCTGAGCGCCTTGCGAAAAGACACGAGGCTTGTCGGATACACAGCGTCGTTCGTCTCGAGCACCACCGAGCCGATCGGCGGAAACCAGTAGTGGAAGTGCTGCGGGTTGCGGTTGAGCAGAGTGGTCTGGATGGTTGGCACAAAGTTGGTGGCCGCGTCAAAGTGGCCGCCCGCCATCGCCATGGCCGCGGTGTTGTTGTCGAGGTACAGCGGCATCTGGATCGCGCTGACATACGGCTTCCCGTGGTCCCAGTACAGCGGGTTGCGCTTGAACACGATCAGCGAATTGCTGATCGACTTGAGCACGAACGGCCCTGTCGTCACCGGGTGGGCGTCCTTGAACGTCGCGGGATTTTTCACCTTCCCGTACACGTGTTGCGCCACGATCGGCGTGTTTTCTCCAATATAGTACCAGGCGAGGCTGTTCGGGCTCTTCAGATGGACGATTACCTGGAGCGGGCCGTGCGTGGCGACCGACTGGATCATACTGGACAGGCCGTTGTAGTCGATGCTCGGCGTCGTGGCCAGCATGTGCAGCGTGAAGGCGACATCGGCCGAAGTGAACGGTTTCCCGTCAGACCAGCGCACGCCCTTTCGCAGGTGGATGATCAGCGTCTTGTGCCCGTTCGCGTACGAATAGGAGGTGGCCAGTTTGGGGATCGATTGACCCGTGTACTGATTGTAATAGAACAGCGGCTCGTAGACTTCCGTGAAAATCCCTGTGATCGCAGGATTCGAAGGCGACCACGGGTTGAAATTATCAATAAATGGGCCGTTGGGCGAGACAACGTACGTCAGGACACCACCGTACATCGACGAAGCAGCCGTCCGTCGGGCGTGCGCCGCCGGACCTGTTGCCGCCGCCGCGCTTCCGAGCGCCGTCACCGCCATGAAACCCGCCAGACCCGCGGCGAGACCGATCCTCACAAAGGAAACCCTGCCCATCATTGACCCACCACTCTCTCTTTTGAATTGGCCCACCGCCGCCACTTCCCCGACACTCGGCTTCCCTGCTGCCCGACATCACCTCCTGGGGAACACGTGATAAAGTCCGCTATGCAAGCGCAATCCCTCCAAATATAGCGTCCGAGGCTTTAGTCGGACGCTGTATGTACCGTTATGCGGCGCCGCGGCTCACACGCGCACGCCGTCCACAGCGCGCGCCGACAGGCCGGAGCGCTCGAACGCCATGACCGCCGCCCCGGCGAGCGTCGCGGCGTCGCCGAGTTCACCCGGCAGGATGGGCGGTACGTCGCGCTGCAGCCCCCGCATGCGGCGCGCGACTTCCGCCTGCACCCAATCGATGAATGCCGGCGCCCTCGAAAACACCCCTTCCAGGATGACTGCCCTCGGGTCCGTGAGGTTGATCAGGGACGCAATGCCCGCGCCAAGCATGGCGGCCGTCGTCCGCAACGCCCGGTTCTCCCGCCGCGACGACGAGAGCCGGTGCAACAAGGCGCGGCGGTCGTACGGAACCGGTTCCTCCCGCGCCGCATCCAGACCCTCCTCCTCCAGTCGCCGTCTCACGACAGGCCAACAAACGGATCGTTCGAGGCACCCCCTGCCGCCGCATGCGCACTCTTCGCCGTTCCAGTCGATCGTCATGTGCCCGAACTCGCCCGCGTTGCCCATGGCGCCGAGCGCCAGTCGCCCGTCCACCACAAGACCCGCCCCGACAGCGTTGTCCACCAGCACGTACGCGAAGTCGCCCAGTCCCCTCCCGGCTCCGGCGCACCCTTCACCGAGCGCAGCCGCGTTCACGTCGTTCTCGATCCACGCGGGCAAGCCGAACGTGTCTTCGAGCGCCGCGGCCAGTGGAATATCCCGCCAGCCGTAACTCGCCGCGTTCACGATCGCGCCCTTCCCCCGATCGAGCAACCCCGGCGCCGCGACGCCGATGCCCACCGCCGTGCGCGGACTGCGTTCCCGTAACAGCCGCGCCACCGCCTCCTGCGCGACCGCAAGGCAGTCCTCCCGGCGCTCCAGCGCAAGATCGAGACGCAGGTCGGATTGCAGTTGCAGATTGACCCACGCCGCGGAGATACGGTCCGCCTCGGCGCTGACAGCCAGCACGTGCCGCGCCCCCCAGTTCACGTCAAGCAGGATGGGTTTGCGCCCTCCGCTCGAATCCCCCGCGCCGACCTCCCGGACGACGCCGTCCGCGATCAGTTCAGCGACGGCGTTTGTGATCGTGCTGGGACTGAGTTGGACCATGCGCGCGATGGTCGCGCGCGACACTGGGGCCTGTTTCACGAGCATCTGCAGCACCAGGCGTCGGTTCGTCTCCTGGATTGACTTGAGGTCGCCTGCTCCACCCGCCATAGCGCGCAAGATTCCCTTCTGCCCGAAAAATAGGTCTGTGGCTTGGGCCGACCCATATGCTGTGCCCTGCTCAGACAGCGCGGCTGCGCCGCGAAACTCGCGACGGCACAGCACACGGGCCGTCCCCCAAGCTTACCTTTCATCCTCCGCTCTCGTGCGGTTGCGCCATGGGAGCCTGACTTCATTTCTCAAGCAAAGAAAGAAGGATCATAGACTGAATATAGCATTTCTTTATAGTCTGTCAATATGGCCCCTGAAAGCCGCCCGCCCCCGAAAGGACCCCGGCGGCACAAGGTCGGACCGCAGCGCAGGTCCTCGCCGTGGGCCCCAAGGGGCATGCGCTGATCCACCATTCGGCGGGCGCCTCACGATGTGTACAGGTGGCACTTCACACGCTGTTCCCCGCCCACGTCGACCATCTCCGGAATCTCCTCCCGGCATCGGTCGTGCACTGCCTGGCAGCGAAACTGGAACGGGCAGCCGCGAATCTCCTGAGCCAGGTTCGGCGGTTCCCCGACATACGGATCGTCGCCACCGAATGGGTCGGGTTGAGCGCGGCAAACGGGTCCTGAAACACCATCTGCGCCCGCTCCCGGTACGCCTTGAGCCGCCGCCCCGACACACCGGTCACGTCCTCCCCGGCAAACCGCACGACCCCTTCGTCCGGAGTGTACAGACGCATGACCGTCCGCGCCAGTGTCGACTTGCCCGAGCCCGACTCCCCGACCAGGGCCACGATTTCCCCCGCCCCGACCGACAGCGCCGCGCCGCGCAGGATATGCGACGTCCGGTTGCCCTGGACAAACCGCTTGTGCACGCCGACGAGTTCCAGCGGTGCGCCCTGTCGGCCCTTCTCCGGCGCCTGCCGATCCCTGGGCGCCGCTTCTGCCCGTCCTGACACGCTCATGCCCGCACCTCCCGGACGCGTTCTTGTTCCACTTGATGGCACGCCACCAGGCGCGTCCCGTAGCGAATCAGCGCTGGCATCTCCTGCAGACAGACGTCCAGCACACGGCGATGTCGAACTGGCCCAGCTGCAGCTTGCTGTAGTACACGCTGGACAAGTTGTTCTGGAGGGCCACATTGATGCCGATCTGCTTGAGTTGCTGCGCAATCTGTTCGACGCGGCCGCAAAATCCGTGAACGGCGTCGGAACGTCGATCGTGATGTTGAAGGGCTGCCCTTTTGGCGTCAGCAGCGTGTTGTTGGGGCCCATTTTGAAGCCGACGCGCTCCAGCAGCTTCGTCGCCGCACCCGGATTGTACTGTGCCGGAAACTGGCAGGCGAGCGCCGGCGTCGTCCAGGTCTTCGCCATGCCCGGCGTCACACCCGTCATGTTCGAGACAGGCGGCGAGCAGCCGCTGAACCCGATGTTCGCGATCGCCTGACGATTCAGCGCCAGACTGATCGCCTTGCGCACGGCGAGCATGTTGAACGGGTAGTGCGCGAGATTCACGTAGAGCACGTCGAGGCCGTTGGGGTACTGATTGACGTGGTTGTACTGCGGATTGCGGCTGACGTACGACCGCTGCAGGTCGAACGAGAAGATGCCGGACCACTGGATCTTGTCTTGCGCCAGCGCCAGCACGGTCGTCGTGTTGGACGCCTCCGCCGGAAACGTGAGCGTCTTGATGTATGGTTTTGGAGCCTGCCAATAGTGCGGGTTGCGCACCATGGTGACGGTCTCGGGATTGAACGACTTGAGCAGGTACGGACCCGTGCCCACGGGGTGCGGATTCGTCCATGTCATCGGATTCTCGTGTGCCCAGATGGATGCCGGAACAATCCGCGGCTGCGACAATTCAAATCAGGTGGCAGACCTTGTCACAGTTCCCCCTCACAGGCAAGCGCTCGTGAGTGACTGCACCGCGACTCGCGCCGCACGTCACAACTTCATGAACAATTTCGATCCCGCGGCGCCCAGTCCGTACGCCGCGAGGCCCACCAGAATGCCGGCGAACATCATCTCGAGCCCGCCCGCCCACCACAGACGCCCTGTCAGCTTGCTTTTGGCGGCGCCGACGACAAAGTGCGCCACAATGCTCACGATCGCGGCCAACCAGAAACCCTGGACACCGGACACAAACAGCAGCGGAAACAGGGGGATCATGCCGCCGATCCACGTCGATACGCCTCCGAAGATCGCCGAATCCAGCGGCCGCTTGCGATGGTCGCTCTGGAAACCGTGTTCCATGATGAGCAGCAGGCGCACGACATTGTCTGGCTTGTCGGCGATTTTCTTGCTGATCCAACCCGCCTCGTCGTCGGAGAAGCCGAGTTCCGTGAAATGACCGCCGAGCAGGGCGAGCTGCTCCTCCGGATGTTCGTCGTGCGCGAGGTGCTGCTGGCGCCGCACATTGTCCACCAGTTCGTTCTCCGATTTTGCCGCCAGCCACGCTCCCGCCGCCATCGACAGCCCACTGGCAATCACGCCAAACATGCCGGAGACGAGAATGAACTGACGGCTTGCGCCAAATCCAGAAACACCTGCAATAATCCCAAAAATCGCAGCAAGGCCATCATTTATCCCATAAATAGAGTCTGACAGCCAATATCGCACATTCATCCGGCGCCTCCCGTGCAGCCCGTATTTCAACCGATTCCGTCGGTTCCCCCCGTCGTCGCGCGACGTGAGCCAGAATCGACACGCCGTCAAAGGCCGCAAATAGAAATCATAGCCCGCGACGCGCCCATTGGCGAGACACAAACAGAGGAATCGAATGATCCGAACAGACTATTGTCACGCCGATTCACACGCACGCGCACAGCCCTCTCTCAATAACTGGCATGCGTCAGTCATATGAATTATAATGTTCGGCAGCGACGCCGTCACACTGCGGCGGCGCAAGAAAGAAATACACGAGCGCCATATCCCTGGAGAGTCAAGGAGAGACTGCCATGCATCCGAAGCTGCAAACACTGGCCGACGCCATGCGGACGTTCCAGGGCACATACCCTGAAGACACGTGCGTGGTGCTCGCCGATCGAACCCATGTCCTCGATTACGCGCCAGGACAGACCGTCGACATTCACCTCCAGGTCGGCACCGCCGTCGAACAGATGCGCGGCACGGTGACGGAGAAGGCGCTGACGAACGACGCGCGGCTCCAGGACGAACGTGGCCCCGAGCGTTTCGGCTTCTCGTACATTTCCACCGCCGTCCCCGTCCACGACGAGAACGGCTCGTTAATCGGGGCCGTCGCCGCCGTGACGTCCACCGCCCGCAACGACGCCTTGCGCACAAGCGCCGGCGATCTGGCCGTGCTTGTCGAGCAACTGTCCCAGGCCACCGATGAGATCGCGCAGGGCTCACTGCTGATCGCGGAAAACTCGCTGTCCTCGTCGAGCCTGTCAGGAACCATGGAGACCAGCATCAATCAGGTGAGCAAGATTATCGAGTTTGTGGAGGAGATCGCAACACGCTCGAACCTGCTCGGGCTTAACGCCGCCATCGAGGCGGCGCGCGCCGGGGAAGGCGGCCGCGGGTTTGCTGTGCTCGCCGACGAGATCCGCAAGATGGCCGACCAAAGCAAAAAGGCGGCAAAAGACATCAAGAAACAGCTTGAGGCGGTGACAGAGGGTATCCACCAGTTGAACCGGGCGTCGCACGAGATCGCCGCGACCACGCAGCAACACTCCGCCGGTGTGGAAGAGCTCAAGGCGCTGTACTCCCACATTGCCAACATGGCGGAGAAGCTGTCGTCCGACGCCGATTTCACCAAATCAAGAGCGGCGGTGGACCGCAACGCCTGATGGGCCTCTGGAGCAAACAAGATCCAGAGGCCCATGCCCGCATCCTCGGGGGCCCGCCGTTCGCGCGCGTCACACCTGAAATGAACTTTTCAGCGAAACGATGCGATTGAAAACGGGCCGTCCGGGCGCGGAGAGCAGCGGGTCGACGCTGAAGTATCCGTGGCGGAAGAACTGGTATCTGTCGTATGCCGCCGCCCCGGCCAGTCCGGCTTCCACAAACCCGTGAACAACCTCCAGCGACCGCCCGTTCACCCGCTGCAAAAACGCGTCGCCGTCGTCGTCCGTGTCCTCCTCGATGAGAGGCTCGTACAGCCGGAACTCGGCGGGCGCCGCATGCGCCGCCTCCACCCAGTGGATCGTGCCTTTCACCTTTCGTTCATTGAACCCCGATCCACTCTTTGTGGCGGGGTCGTACGTACACCGCAGTTCGACAATATCACCTGTCGCGTCCTTGACCGCCTCGTGGCAGCGAATGAAATACGCGTTTTTCAGGCGCACTTCATTGCCCGGAAACATGCGGTGGTACTTTGGCGCCGGAACCTCCATGAAATCGTCGCGCTCCACGTACAGCACGCGTGAAAAAGGAATCTGGCGCGCGCCGAGCAGCGGATTCTCCGAATTGTTCTCCGCGTCCAGCCACTCCGTCTCCCCTTCCGGGTAGTTCTCGATGACGACGCGCAGCGGCCGCAGCACCGCCATCGTGCGCGGCGCCGTGAGTTTCAGGTCCTCACGGATGAAGTGCTCAAGCATTCGCTCGTCCACCACGCTGTTGCTGCGCGCCACACCGACCTCACGGGCGAAGGTGCGCAGGGATTCCGGCGTCACCCCCCGGCGTCGCAAACCAGCGATGGTCGGCATCCGCGGATCGTCCCAGCCATCGACGACACCCTCGTCCACGAAGGTCTTGAGCTGGCGTTTGCTCATCACGGTGCGCGTCATGTTGAGTCGGGCGAATTCATACTGGCGCGGCGCATGCGACACTTCGCACTCGCGCACGACCCAGTCGTACAGCGGACGATGGTCCGCGAACTCGAGCGTGCAAATGGAATGCGTGACGCCCTCGATCGCGTCTTCAAGGGGATGCGCGAAGTCGTACATCGGGTAAATGGGCCAAGCGCTCCCCGTTCGATGGTGCGACGCATGTGAGATCCGGTACAGCACGGGGTCTCGCAGATTCAGGTTCGGCGAATTCATGTCGATGCGCGCGCGCAACACCTTTGACCCGTCCGCAAACTCGCCTGCCCGCATGCGTTCGAACAGGTCCGTGTTTTCCTCGACGCCGCGTCCGCGAAATGGGCTCTCCTGTCCGGGAGTTGTGAGGGTTCCGCGCGTCAGGCGTATCTGCTCGGCCGACAGGTCGCAGACATACGCCTGCTCCTTGCGGATGAGGCGCAGCGCGTATTGATACATCTCCTCGAAGTAGTCGGACGCGAAGTGCATCTGGTCCCACCTGAACCCCAGCCAGCGCACATCGCGTTGTATGGCCTCGACGTACTCCGCGCTCTCCTTCAGTGGATTTGTGTCGTCAAAACGCAGGTGCGTCCGCCCGCCCGCCTCTGCCGCCACTTCGAAGTTCAGGCAGATCGACTTGGCGTGGCCGATGTGCAGGTAGCCGTTGGGCTCTGGCGGGAACCGCGTCACGATCTCCTTCACGCGCCCCGACGACAGATCGTCGAGCACAATACTCCTGATAAAGTTCCCGCTTGCCACCGTCATGGATTCCACCGCTATCACCTGTTGTGGCCGGCAAGGCAATCCGCCCGGCAAATCCGGCCGTCTCCCGCCCGACGCGATATTTTGTTGTCATTAAACCACGCGCGGCGGCAACAGGCAAATCGGCTGGCCGTGACTGGCCCGGCAGACGCCCAGTTGTCGGCCGGGCCAGTCAGGCGAGCTCAATCTGCACCTTCATCACGTCGGCCGCCTTGCCATTCTCGAAAAACTCGGGCAGTTGACCGAGTTCAAGCACCGCGCTGACAAGCGGCTCCACGTTGAAGCGTCCGGCGGCGATCCAGTCCATGGCTGGCTTGAATGTGTGATTGATGGCCATCGAACCGATCAGGCGCCAGTCATTGTGGTAGATGTCAAACGGGCTCACCGCGATCTTAGCGTCCGTCGGTGCCACGCCGAACTGCAGGTGTGTGCCGCCGGGAGCGAGGTAGGCGAATTGCGTCTGAATCACCGCGGGCAGACCGGTCACGTCGACCAC
>JAKACX010000070.1 GCA_021821055.1 Bacillota bacterium | reverse complement strand
GACGTCGTGGACGTTTGCGTCTGTTCTGGGATTTGCGCACAGTCTCGACGACAAGCCCCGGCAGGCGCCCAAATTCTACGCGCTGTACACGGGGGGTCTTGCGCTCGCCGCGCTCCTCGTGCTGCTCCCCGGTCTGCCGCTCACGATGCTCGCGGTGTTCGCGCAGGTGATCGCGGCGCTGCTTATGGCGCCGCTTCTCATCTTTCTCGTGAAGCTGACGTCGCGCAGGGATCTCATGGGCGAACACGGCAACACCGTGTCCGCCCGGATCAGGGTGTGGGTGATCATCGGTCTCATGACAGGGCTGTGCGTATGCCTCCTGCTCGCGTCGTTGCAGTCATTCCACCCGTGAGGCGAAGACTTGCGCGATCACGTCGTGGCCGCGCGCGTTCGGATGGACTGGATGAATTACGCCGTCGCGTCCGGGCGCGTCCGCCCGGCCGTTTGAATAGCCGTGGATGAGGGAAGATTCGCGCCCGGAAAACGCCGCGTGCACGGGGGCGAGCGCGGTTCCGGCGGTTGCGGCCGCGGGGGCGATCACGAACTCGTTGTACGCTGCAACGGCCCGCGTCGCGGCAGCCGTCGCGGGAAACGGATCGTACAGGGTTCCGACGGCGATCGGGCCACGGCTGTGGCGTCGAAGGATTGCGAGGATCCGACGCCAGTTCGCGGCGCAATCGAGCAGCGTGCGTTCGAGTCCGCGCCGATTCTCCGCCAGCAGCAGCGGGATGGAGCGGATCAGGTCGTCCCCACCTATGAGCAGGCAGACAGCCGAGGCGTCCATCAGGCCGTCCAGCCAGGCATCGTTGTGAGACAAGGCGCTGGCGAGATCGCCGGAGGTCATGCCGGACTGTCCGAAATTGAGAAAAGTGACGGCGCTCCGCCTCTGCGCCGCGGACAGTCGGGCAAGCTGTGGTACGAATCCCATTCCGGGAGGGGCTCCCTGGCCCGCGGCGATGGAATCTCCGTAGACAGACAGATGCATCGTGCCTTCCTCCTGTAATTCCAGTTACCGCACCATATGTTCTCCATCCTCCGGCCGCGCGGGCGGAGTTCCGCTGCTATGCGACACCATTGCCCGCGCGCGGCCATATATTGCAGCGTTCGGGCACACTCACGCAACCGGGTTGTGGCCCACAATCGCGCACCGCGGCAAGATCAAGCGACAGGGAGGTTCAGTCATGCCGAAACAGACGAATCGACGCGGTCCAGCGCCGAAACAGGCGTCCCGTGCGCGGCGGCCTGCTCCAGCGGCGGCGCCGCAGACAGCGACAGGGAACACGGGTTCACTGGATACATTGAAGCAGAACATGAAGCAGATTGATAAAGGGAGTATGTTTGAGGCGCTCAAGCGCGTGAAGGACATGCGCCCGGACTCGTGGAAGGACCCGAATACGGTCCGCGAACTGACGGAGAATATTGCGAAGGATATCGGCATCCGGGTGGATTCCAAGCGTTTGGACGCATTCATGAACGCATTCAACGACGCGACCAAAAACGCCGACGCGAAGGGGCCGAAGGTGTCGGTGGAGGACATCGCGAAGAAGTACGGTCCGAACATCGACGACAAGACGATCAAGGAGATCAAGAAATTCGTCAAGTGAAACAGCAACTTGTGACAAGATCCGCGACGAAAACAGCCGATCCTCCGAGGATCGGCTGTTTTGCGTGCAAGGATCGCGACCGACGGCAGAAGGCGTCAGCACGCGGCGGCGGCGCTGTAAACCAACCTCACTGTGCGGGGGGACGGGGCCGTGCACGGCCGAGCGGCGCCATGGGCGGCAGAGGCCCCTGCACGGCGGTGCGCGGCCGGGCGGGAGGTGCGGGCAGTGCGGGGTGGGCGGCCGGAGTGGCGGGCGATCTGCCGTCGCCAGCTGGCGGCAGGGCTGGCGCCTCGTCCTTCGAGCCGTCGGACGCGCCCTTGCCGCCGCTCATTTTTTGAAAGATGGTGGCGCCGATCGGAGAGTTCATCAAGGACAGAAGAATATTCGTCAGGTCGTCCGTCGAAAGATTCTTGCCCTTGCTCTCCGCAATCTTCTTCAATACGCCGGTCTCTTTGAGCGAACTGCCGGTCACAAAGAGTGTGTCAAGCACACTGTCCGCCTGCTGCACGTACTTGACGCACTGGCGGCAAAACGAGCGCAGGTTCGCGATGGTGTCCATGGATTGATTGAAGTTCTTCGGCGACAGCAATTTTCCCAGGCCGCCGAGCGCGTCTTTTCCAGGATTCTTCTCGACGGACGACGGCCGGGGCGAACGGCGGGGAGCCTTGCGGACGGCTCCGCCCATCTTCTTGGCTGCGTCTCCGATGCGTCGGCGCGCCTGCGTTCCGGCGGCCTTCGCAAGCGTGCGACCGGAGCGCGGAGCCCGCACCAGGCTGACCCCCGGCATGTCTCCGCCGGCTTGCGGCGCCGGCGGAGAGTCTACTCTGACGAACCGGACTTCCTTGCGGCGCGGCAGCGGCGTGCGCCGGGCGCCGTCAGACTCTGTCGACAACAGGATCACCACCATGGGCTGGAACGTGAGTGATGGGTTGCACGCGCAACCTCGGGCTGCGCGTGACCGTCTGCCCCACTATATGCCACAGCGGCGATGATCGTGTGTCAGTCGAGGCGCGCCACGAACTCCGCAAGGCGGGCCGCGCCTTTCTCCAGTTGGTCCATCGACGTCGCGTACGAGATGCGGAAATTGTCCGGCGCGCCGAACCCGGCGCCCGGAACGACCGAGACGCGGGCGTCGGTGAGCAGCAGTTCGCACAACTGGTCGACGCTTTCGATCGCGGTCTTCTGGCCGTTTGCCCGGTACGTGCGGCCCACGAGTCCGGCTGCGTTCGGGAACACGTAAAAGGCGCCCTGCGGTTTGGCGCAGCGGACGCCGTCCAGCGCTTCCAGCCGCTGCACGATGAAGTCGCGCCTCGCGCGAAACTCGTCCACTGTGTCGCGCGTGAACGTACCCAGCGCACCGAGAGCGGCCCGCTGTGAGATGGACGCCGGATGGGAGGTGGAATGCGACTGGAAGCTGGACATGGCGTCAACGAGCGGTTTTGGCGCGGCGACGTAGCCGACGCGCCAGCCGGTCATGGCGTGCGTCTTGGAGAATCCATTTACCACAAACGTTCGGTCGCGCATGGCCTGGCTGTGTCGCGCAATGCTGTAGTGGGTAAACTCGTAGGTCAGTTGCTCGTAGATTTCGTCGCTGACGACGTACGCCCGGTGCCCTTCGAGCACATGGGCGAGCGCCGTGATCTCGTCTTGCGTGTACATCGCGCCCGTCGGATTGCCGGGCGAGTTGATGAGAACGGCCTTCGTTTTGTCCGTCAGGGCGCTTTGCAACAGACGGGGCGTCATCTTGAAACCTGTCGCCTCATCCGTCTTGACGACCACCGGCGATGCTCCGCACATGCGGATCTGCTCGGGATAGCTCACCCAGTAGGGTGCAGGCAGGACCACCTCATCGCCGGGGTCCAGGATGGCCATGAATATATTGTAGAGCGACTGCTTTCCGCCGGCCGACACGATGATCTCGTCCGCGCTGTAGTCGAGTCCGTTTTCCGTTCGCAGCTTGTCGGCAATTCCCTTGCGCAGCGCGGGTATCCCCGCAACCGGTGTGTACTTGGTGAAGTTTTCGACGATCGCCGCAACGCCCGCGAGCGACGCCTTCATCGGAGTGGGGAAGTCCGGTTCGCCGGCCGTCAGGTTTACAATATCCACGCCGGATGCGATCAGTGCCTTCGTCTTGCTGTCGATCGTCAGGGTCGGCGACGGTGAAATGCTTTTGATGCGCTGCGACAATGGATAAGCCATGTGTTCTCCCACCACTCTTCACATATTTGCCTATATTGTAGCACACGCGCGCACGTCCTGTTACCGTCCGCGAAACCATGCCCAGACCGCCGCAAAGGCGTTTCGCGCGCGGTCTGCCACCGAGTCGGCGGGCGCGGGGTGGGCCAGGCACGTCACGGCGGGCCCGGTGCCCCTGACAAACGCGTTGGTTTCGCGAACAGGGCACGCCTTTGTGGCGCGCTCTCCGGTTTCCGGGTCGATCGCGACTTCCTCGACGTCCGCCGGACGGATGAAGGTCCCCTGCGGATGCGCCTGATACGCCGCGCGCATGACGGACGCGAAGATCGGCGCGGCCAGATGCGACTCGACGGCGGAGAGCGGTCGCATGCGGTCGTACCCGATCCATACGGCGCACACGGTTGCCGGCGTGTACCCGACCATCCAGGCGTCTGTGTCGGTCGTGCCGGTTTTCGCGGCGACCGCGCCGGGGATCTCACCCGCCACCCGGTAACCGGTGCCGCCCGGTTTCATTACGCTTTGCAGCATGTCTGTCAGGATGTAGCTGGTGTCCGCGCGCGCCACGCGCAGGGCGGAGGGAGGGTCGCGCCAGACCACCTGGCCGGAGGCGTTGCGAATCTCGCTGATCATGCGGGGGGCGACAAGGTAGCCGCCGTTTGCGAAAACGGCGTAGGCGCGCGCGAGTTCAAGCGGCGACACCGGAAAGACGCCGAGCGCGAGGGACGGGTACGGTTTCATATTGGCGGGCAGTCCGAACGCGGCGGCCTCCCGGACCACGCGCGCGGGACGGACCTGCAGGTTGGTGGCGACGGCGAACACGTTGTCCGAGCGGGCGAGGGCCTGCTTCATGTCAATATTGGTGTACGTATACTCGTCGGCGAAGTTGTGGACGCGGTAGAAGTGGGTGTGGTCGTAGACAAACAGCCGCGGCGCGCTTTGCATGTGCATGGCTGCCGTGCTTCCCGCGTCGAGCGCTGCGGCGTACACGAACGGCTTGAACGTCGACCCCGGCTGTCGGCGGCCGCGCACGCGGTCGAACGGTCCGGTCCGGTAGTCGCGTCCGCCGCTGTAAGCCAGGATGTCGCCCGTGCGGACGTCCATGGCGACGCCCGCCGCCTCCAGTCCGGGGCGTCCCAAAACGGCCCGTTGGATGGCCCGGTCCAGGGCCTGCTGGAGTTTTGGGTCAAGCGTGGTCTGAAGGTACAGTCCGCCCCTGTAGAGGCCGTTTGACGTGAGGTGGTGCTTGACCTGTGCTTCCTGCGCGACGGCGTTCATAAAATATGGCGCAATCGTGTCCGGAGCCCCCCTGTGGACGAAATTCAGCGGCTGTGCGTACGCCCCGCGGGCGGCTGCGGGCGACAGGCTGCCCGCGCGCACCATCGCCTGCAGGACCTCGCGCTGGCGCGCCTTGGCGGCGGCTGGATGGGCGGTCGGCGAGTACAGGGCCGGTCCTTTGGGCAGTCCCGCCAGCAGCGCCGATTCGGCGAGGTTGAGGGCGCTGGCCGGTTTGCCGAAGTAGTACTCGGCAGCCGTGCCAATGCCCGTGGCGCCGTCGCCGTAGTAGATCACGTTCAGGTAGTCGTCCAGAATCTGCTGCTTGCTCAGGTGCGCCTCAAGCATGAGGGCGTAGAGCACTTCGCGCGCCTTGCGCAGAAGCGTCCTGTCGTTATTGAGAAACAGGTTCTTCGCCAGTTGCTGCGTGATGGTCGAACCGCCCTGCACGACATGCCCGGCCAACAGGTCCGCGAGCAATGCGCGGCCGATGCCGCGGGCATTGAGCCCGTGATGCTCGTAAAAGGAGTTGTCCTCGACGGCGAGCGTTGCTTTTTGCAGCCACAGCGGCACTTGGGACAGCGGCACCTCGCGGCGGGTGACGCCGGCCCCTACGAGATCGGCGAGCGCTGTGCCATCGGCTGCGGCGACGCGCGACGGGTTTTGCAGGGCGCCGACCGGGAGCGGCGCGAAGCGGATGTACACCGCGACGCCTGCGACGCAGGCCGCCGCGCAACCCGCGACAACGGCTGCGGCCCTGCGGCGGGAGGCGAGGCGCGCGGGCGGATCCGGTTCTGCGCGGGCGTCGGCGGGCGCTCCTGTGCGCGCCAGCGCAACCCGCCAAGGCAGTCTCTTTCGTATAGGTTTTTTTTGCAAATATGCACCTCCATTCCAAAACGGCAGTCACAGTATCCCCCTGCGCGCGTCGCAGCAAACATGCTATACTATCCCGGAAACTGAGGGGCGATCGGTTGATCCTGCGTGAAGGTGGCGTGCAAATGGAACTCTGGTACACCGAAAAACAGACCAAGCACTATGGCATCACGGCGCAGATCCGCGAGACGCTGCACACGGAGACGACCGACTTTCAGGATATGGCGATGCTTGATACATACGAGTGGGGACGCATGCTGGTGCTTGACGGCTGCGTGATGACGACCGACCGCGACGAGTTCGTGTACCACGAGATGATCGCGCACGTCGCCCTGTCGGCGCATCCAAATCCGGAGCGCGTCCTGGTGGTGGGCGGCGGTGACGGCGGCGTCGTGCGCGAGGTGATCAAGCACGGGACGGTCAAGCGGGCTGTACTGGCCGAGATCGACGGGCGGGTTATCGACGTCTCGCGCAAATACCTGCCACAGATCGCAGCAGGTCTGGACGATCCGCGCGTGGATGTGCAGGTGATCGACGGTATTGCCCACGTGAAGGACAATCCGGAGACGTATGACGTTATCATCGTCGACTCGACCGACCCCGTAGGTCCCGCCGTCGGGCTGTTCGCGCGCGATTTCTACGAGAGCATCCGCCGCGCGTTGCGGCCGGACGGGCTGTTTGTCGCACAGACGGAGTCGCCGTTTCTCACGGGCGATCTGATCAGCCGCGTATACGGGGACATCGCGTCGATTTTCCCGCTGACGAGGCTGTATCTGGCGTCCATACCGACTTATCCGAGCGGGCTGTGGAGTTTCACGGTGGGGTCAAAGCGGCACGATCCCGCGCGCATCGCGGACGCGCAGCGCGCGGCGGGGCTTGTGACGCGCTACTACACGCCGGAATTGCACGCAGCCGCGTTCTCTCTGCCGAGGTTCGTGCAGGAATTGGTGGACACCGCAACCGGGCGGCAGGGCTAATCAATCGGCAGTGAAGGGAGAATGGCGTTATGGACGCGTCGCACCGGACGGCGTTTGATCCTTCCTACGGCGGCGGCCGCTACATCGGCGCGACGGACGACTACGACGGAGCGCGCGCCGTCGTCTACGGCATGCCCATGGACTGGACGACATCGTTTCGTCCCGGCGCGCGGCTGGGCCCGCGGCGGATTCGCGAGGTGTCCGTCGGGCTCGAGGAGTACAGCCCGTATCTCGACCGCAGCCTCGACGAGACGACGTTTTTCGACGCGGGGGATATACCGCTTCCGTTTGGCAATCCGGGGCGCAGCCTGGACGTGATTGACGGCTATGTGGGGCGCTGGCTGGACGACGGGAAACTTCCGTTTGGGCTTGGCGGAGAGCACCTTGTCACGCTCGGCGCCGTGCGCGCGGTGCACAGGCGTTTTCCGGATCTCGCGGTGCTGCACTTCGACGCCCACACCGACCTGCGCGAGCAGTACGAGGGAGAAGAGATGTCACACTCCGCGGTGATGCGCAAGATTCTCGATTTTGTGCCCCCCGGACGACTCTACCAGTTTGGCGTGCGTTCCGGCATGCGCGAGGAGTTTGAATTTGCCCGGGCGCACACGCGCTTCTTTCCGTTTGACGTTCTCGAGCCGCTCAAGGGCTGCCTGTCTGAACTGGCGGATGCGCCTGTGTACATCTCCATTGACATCGATGTGCTCGACCCGTCCTCTGCCCCTGGAACAGGGACCGCGGAAGCCGGGGGCGTGCCGTTTCGCGAACTGCTGGCGGCCGTGCACGCCATGCGCGGACTGCGCGTGGTCGGGTTTGACCTTGTGGAAGTCGCTCCAGTGCTGGATCCGACCGAGCAGACGCAGATCGCCGCGGCCAAACTCCTGCGCGAGGCGTTGTTGTCCTATGCCTGACGACGTGTCCGTCAACAGCCGCACCGAAGACGACCGCGCGGCCGACGTCGGAGTTGCCAGTGCGGGCGCTCCCCATGGATGAGGAAGCCCGCTTTGCAAACCGGACGGGCGAGATCCGCATCACCTCTGAAGAGCAACTGACCGTCGCGCCCGCCCTCGTCTCGCGGGACGGAACGTGGCTGCGCGCCAAATATGTGGAGACGGCCGACGGCATGGCGGGGGCGCGCGCCACGGTCGCCATGACAATGGGCGCCGACCCGCAGGTACTGGTCGTGCGGACGGGCGCTGTTCGCGCGCGGTACGCCTTTCGGGCCGCGCGCGTGACGCGGGGGGGCTATGAACTGGCGGAGGGCCGTCTGGACATGGAGATCACCACTGCGCGGCTTGAGGTCCGCGTGACGGAAGGGCGCGCAGTGGCGGAGATTGACGCGCAGATCGCGTTTGCGCCGGGATGCAGCGAGCGGCGCCGCATCCTCATCGACCTTACGTGGCGTTCGCATCCGAGGCTTTAGTCGGATGCCGCGTTCGAGGCTTCAGTCGAACGCAGCCCTCTCCCTCATGGGCCTGCCGGAGCGCGCGTTGCCGGGTGCGCCGCTCGCGCGCTGCCTCTCGTCTTGCAGCCGTTCGTTCACGTAGGGCTCCCCGTAGCGCTCCACCAAGTGCAGGCGCTGAAAGTAGCGCGTGGCCTTGCGGTGGGCGTAGTGTGCGAACGCCACGTTTACGGCGCCTTGCGTCAGCGCGCCGATGATCGGCAGCGCCAGTCCGAGTTCCTTTTCTGCCAGGCGCATGGCGAGGCGCGTCGCGATCGCGTCGATCAACTCGTGCACGGCCGGATTGGCGGAGGCCAATGCGCGGATCGCGGCGTGGTCGGCGACGCTGCGCACCACGGCCGCTCCTGTCTGCCGCAGCGCGGCGTGGGCCGCGAGTTTGGCTTCAATCAGAGACGCGTCCTG
>JAKACX010000069.1 GCA_021821055.1 Bacillota bacterium | reverse complement strand
GACCTACCGCTTGGCCGAACCGGGGTCCAAGCGCTTCACCGCTTCGTGCTGGCAACAGACCACCTTGCCCGCCCTGCCGCACATTCCGGACACGCTGTCGGCGGATGATCACCAAGACGCGGATTCCGGATCTGCAGGCGGTCGACTACGACTGGATCACCACGATCGGCCTGGGGGACATGTGATAAAGTCCGGAGCGAAATCCAAAACGGACATCTATAGCGTTTGAGGCTTTAGTCAAACGCTATAGATGGACAGACTTGCGACGGACCGATCGAATATCACATGTCCCCTATGCACAGCGTTGACCACAGTGTTGCGCAAGAAACGGCAGGGCAGGCAAAGGAGTGAAGGTCGTCAATCGACCGTGTGATTCACGGTGATGTTGCCGCTGACCGTGTGCAGCGTGACTGGATTCGCGCCAGCGCCGAGCGTGCTCTCGCCGTGGTGGCGCGGACTGTCCACGGACTGCCACGGGACATTGCCCTTGACGCTGCCATTCGCCGTGTCCGCTTCCACCGCGGCGTTCGCGGCGCCGCGGATCTGCACCTGAATGCTGCCGTTGACGGTGTTCACGTTCCAAGCGCCAAAGACACCCGATGCGCCTGCGACCGTGCCATTGATGCTGTTGGCCGAGACGCTGCCTCCAATCTGCCGGAATGCGATGTCCCCGTTTACGGTCTTTGCGCTGAGACTGCCGGTCACACCGCTCGCACTACAGGCACCATTGACCGAATTTTCCGATACCGAACCGCGAATGCGCCGTGCGCTTAGAGAACCGAGGACGGTGTCATCGACCGTACTTGCCAACATGCCGCTGACCTTGACGGATCCGAACACCGTATGGATGTGCGTGATCAGATTCGCTGGCACGATCAACGTCAGGTGGGGGGTCACAGACGGCGTTCTCCAATTTATCTCTTTGACGCTGGGCTGGTTGAGCGTGAGATCCAGGATATCGCCGTTCTGAACCACAGACCAGTCTCGCTTGACGACACCATACGCCTCCGACCGGGTCTGCGCATAAACGCCCACTTGCCCCTGGTAGGTGAGCGTATGATCCGCGGCGGGGCTGACGGTTACACTGCCGTTCGCTATTTTCAAGTCGACTTCCCGCACTTGCGAACCCACCCGCACACTTCCCTGAACTGGGGCGGCAAAGACCGGCGGCGCCTTGCCGAAGAACAAAAGGGGAAAGCCGCTCCCGGTCGTCAGGGCGCGCAAGGCCTGCGCCACACCGAAGTCGCCGAGACTGGCAAAGAACATGATCGCTATCAGGATCACGCTCCAACCACCGAAGCGCAACCGCTCGCCCGGCAATCGGACGCGATGCCAGACAATCTCCAGTCCGAGCGCGATGAGGAGAACCGGCCAGACGTACTCCAACACTCGATAAGACGCCAAGCCGCCGACGCTGTGCACCAGAATGACGATCCCAAGCGCGATACACCCGATGGCGACGGTCCATACGCCGACCCTCCATGGCTTGGCCCACATCTCTTCCACCTCACCGTTGTCTGTATTGACGGATGACAAGCCACGCCCCGAAGCCAATCATGAAGATCGCGAGCAGGATGCCCCCGGCGTGAATACGGGCGAGCGCGACCCACCAATAGGGAAACATGATGCGCAGCAGGATCAGCACGCCGACGGCGATCAGCGCGATGCCAACCCACATCACATCCCATGTGCGGTTCCACGGCAGTGCAATGTGGATTGGACCTTCGTCAACCGGTCTCCCATCGGATTCCGACGGTTCACCGAAGAGCGTAGGAGACTGCGGGTGCTCTGCGATCCAACGATTGACCACCGTTGCCTGTTGCAGCGAATCAAAGAGCGCGTAGAACCAGATGACCGTGACGGCGAATGGGAAGATAAAAAACAGCAGCCATGAAAATGCGATGCATCCGAAGAATCCAATCATGAACTGCAGGCCGCGCTTGTTCAAACCCAGGTAGAAGTGGCCCGCTCCGGGCACAAGAAACGACAAGATAAACGTTGCGGCCTTGCTTTTTGGCGTCATGGCATCCAATCCTCCGTTTCTCACCGCGTCGCATCGCTCACAGCACCGCGCTGGCAAAGGCGAGCCACCCCTGGAACCTTCCAACCACAAGCGCGTGAAGCGAAGTGGCTGCGGGACCGATCTTCTCGAATACCCCAAAATGGAGCAGGAGCAACGCCAAACCGGCGGACAAACCAAAATGGTACATGGAAGTCCGCCAATCTGGCGCCGGACGGGATGGCGGCCGCGCCGGTACGATGGCGATGGCGAGGCGGCGCCAAGGCGCCGTTCGCCGCGCTGCCGCGTCCGGTCGCCGGGCGACTCTTGGATCGCCTTGCCCCGGCGAAATTCTCCGCATCACAGGCGCCACAAGGTCGACGTCGACCTCGAGGGCACCTTCCGGTTCCCGCCACAGCGCATACAGTTCCATGGCCTCGTGCAAAGACGCTTGACAGTCGGCGCACTGCCCGATGTGCGCCAAGGATTCTGCGACGCTTGCTCCGGAAAGTGCCTCCGCCGCCAATGCCGGTATGAGTTCCTCAATCTGATCACAAGTCATCTCCGCACACCCCCCAGGTTTCGCAGTTGTCGCTTGGCGCGGTACAGTTGCGACTCAACCGTCTTCACGGGGATACCGGTCTTCTGTGAGATCTCGTCATAGGAACAGTGATCAAAGTAGAACAGAATCACGACTTGGCGATAGGGATCGCGCAGTTGGTCAACCCACTGCCTTACTTCATGGCGAGTCTCTTTGTTCACCAACTGCTCTTCGGGCGTCTCGCCGTCTTGCATCTGCATGGCGGCAGAATCGACGTTTCCCCGCCACTGCCACTCCCGCATTTGTTCCCTCCGCCAATCCAGGCACTTGCGCAGCGTCACCTGATACAGCCAAGTCGAAAATGAGGAGTCTTCTCGAAAACTGTGAATGGAGTGGAACGCCTTGATGAACACGTCCTGCGCCAAATCCTCCGCTACGGTGGGGTTCCGGGTGAACCGCAGGCAAACGCGGTATACCATCGCCTGATACGCCTGCACCAAAGGGGCAAACCTCTCGCTGCGGCCCGCCAACACATCGTGAATGCAGTCGAGTTCATCCAGGTTCGACCCCTCCCCCCTCGTCAAGTGATTAGACGATGCTCCGGGAAAAAACACTGCACCCGATTTTGACCAATGCCATTTTTGATACGCTCAATCCGCCATCACCACAGCACCAAAGTGTTTGTTATCCTATATTATCGTCTACCCGGCGTTAGCTGCTGGCACATTCCACTACACAATGCAACGGATATCACTGCGATCGACAGGTGTGGAGGATGTGATTCACCACGGCACGACCTGCTGGCGGCACGGACGGCGGGGTCAGACGGCATAAGCACAAGAACGATGCATAAGCCGCCTAACGATTCCTATTTTAGAACTACTTCTTGGTCTTATTCCGCGCACAGCACCAAAAACCAGCGCTAACACTCAACGAAATGGAACTATATGGTATGCATTGCACCAGATTCAGTTCCTATTGTGCGCCAAGGTGACCTGCGCGACCCTCGCGCGCGATATCCTGGGCTTGCGGTACTCTCCTCAGCACAACATGGCCACCTGATTAGTCATCCATGACGCTACACCCCCCGACAACGCTTGGCATTTTCCGTATGACGTAAGGACGGCTGGCACAGACCTATTTTCCGGGCAGGTCACATGAACGTCGCTTGACTATCTGTCTCGCGTCAAAAAGGCTCACGACCTCACGCACCAAGGATGCTCCGACCGGAGAGCCTATTGGCGCACTATGAAGCGCAAAACGCCGGGAAGGCGATAAATTGATGTGCATCCTTCAACCTCAATGTCCCTTACCGATGACTTCAACGCGCTTGATCAATCGAAATGCCAAACATCACTGATAGAACTACGAGAGAGACAACTGAAATTCGGAATTCATTGATCCACATGAGTTGGACGGAGCGTGACAAAAATGGTTCGCCAAATATTGTCGTTGTCGGGTGAAGAACGGAGTATACGTGTGAAAAGTACCCGTACCCGAAATACGCAGTAGAGATCCCGGACAGAAACAATAGAACACTTGAGATGAGAAGACTCCTTCTCTTCTTCGCCATGGTTAATTCATTCCTTTCACTCAAGGGGTGGTGCCAAGTGCCTGACTTATAACGGTCCTCGCAAAATGGATGTACTTCATGTTACGCTGGCCAAGACGTGCCATGGCGGCACGCCCCCACGCGCCCCCACGCGCCCCCACGCACCCCGCACTCGACTCACGCGTCCTCCACGGGCTGAAGGACCAGGAGCTTCGACCCCTGGTCCACGGTCGGGTCCTGGCGCACGCCGACCAACGTATCGGCGCCCGAGACCACGCCGAGGACCACCTCCCGGCTGAGACCGCGCACTTCGGACAGCTTGCGCCCGACCCAAGAGGCCTCCACGCCCACTTCCGCGATGCGGTAGTTATTCGAGTCCAGCAGGCGCTTGAGCAATTCTGCCCCGTGCGGCGCGTCGAGACTCTTGGCCAACGCGTGGCCGATCCATTCGTCCGCCGACAGCGTCCGCGTGATCCCGAGTTCCGCCAGCGCCCGCGCGACTTTCGCCGAGCGCGTGCTGACGACGATGGGCACACCTGGCGCCAGTTGCCGCGCGGCGATGGCGGCCTCCAGCACCTCGCCGTCGCTCCCAAGGGTGATGAGAATATGCTGCGCGACGTCCACGCGCGCCCGCCGGAGGGTCCGCTCGTCAGAAGGATCCCCCTGGATCAAGAGTGCGTCCTCGCCGACGGCGTCCCGGTCGACGTCCGCCACCAGGACGAATCGTTCCTTCTTCTTGCGCAATTCTTCCATCACAATCCGCGTCTCGCCCTGCAATCCGAGAATCACCGTGTGGTCTTTCATATCCGGTATGCGTTCCATGCCGAGCAGCCTCCTCATGCGCAGTTCGATCGCTCCGGCGGCCATGAGAGAAAACAACGCCCCGAGCAACGGAATCGCCGTCACCATCATCATCACCGCGACTACCCGGCCCACGACATTGTGCGGCACCACGTCACCGTAGCCGACGGTGCTGGCCGTCGTCACCGCCCAGTACAGCGCCAGGCCGTAGGATACGTGCTCAGCAACCGAGAACGCGGCCGCTCCGGCGAAGATGGCGATGATGGCCAGCAGCGCGACAAGCAGCGCGCCGCGCGGGGCATAGCGGCGAATCAGGGAAGAAAACAGGGGGAACATGCGCGTTCACCTCGGGCCGACAGTCTGCCCCCTATTGTACACCCGCAACCCTGGCTCGCGGGCGCCGGCAAGTCCAGACGATGGACGCCATGAACCCAACCGTCACTCCCTCGGCGCCGCTCCGCCGCGCCGTCTCCGGTCGCCATCCATTTCAGCGGGTGGGGCCCAATCACCTCTGCCAACCCTCTCACAGCGCGTTACTCGATTCTTGCCATCGCGACGTCCCCGTTCATGCGTTTCCCCGCGACCCCACAGATATCAAATATTCCGGCTCTCCTCACCGTCGACCTATTGATTTGCGTCACAGAATCACTATAATGCAGATATGTCATAGATATTTCGATATATTGAAACATCCCTCACACAGCTGCAAAATCCAGAATAGAAGGAGTGAATGCCACGTGGTCAATACCGAAGAAGCCAATGAGAAGGGATTCCGGCCGGCGCTGCGCATGCGCTCGGTTGTTTCGATCGCTGTCGCGGCAATTTCGCCGACCACGTCCGTCTTTCTCGTGTACGGAGCAGGACTCGCGAGCGCGGGAACGGGCGTCTTCTGGGCGTTCATCATCGGCGCGTGCATTGCCGTGTCCATGGCGTATTGTTACGCCGAACTCGGTTCCCTGCACCCGCGGGCGGGCGGCGCCTACAGCATCGTGCGCAAGGTGCTGGGCGGTCCGCTCGGCTTCGTCGCCGGCCTGTTGTTTCTCGTGCTTGGCGTTGTCAGCACCGCCAGCATCCTTGTGGCGGCGGCAACCTATCTGAACTCGCTCGTGCCGCAGATTCCCGTAAACTGGGCTGCGGTCGTCATGATGGCCGTCATTACCGTGTTCTCCCTCGAACGGATCGGAACGGCAAGCTGGGTTGCAGGGGTCATGCTCGCCATCGAACTGATTGTCATCACTGCATTCATCATCGTCACGTTCTCCGCCGCCCATCATCCGCTGTCCTTTCTGCTCAGTCCCGTCACGCTTGACCCGAAAGGGCAACTCATGACGGCGGGGCTCGCAGGCGTGATGGCCGCCGTCGTCCCGGCGCTGTTTGCCTTCAATGGCTACGACTGGCCGCTGTATTTCGCCGAGGAGACGTTTGAGCCGCGCCGCACCCTCCCGCGCGCCGTCATGTTCGCCGTCGGAGCGTCGATCGTCTTCGAGGTGCTGGCGGTCATTTCCGCGACGCTCGCGATTCCAGACCTTGGCAAGGCGATCGGCTCGGCCGCGCCGCTGGTGTACATTGCCCAGTCGGTTGTCGGACCGGTCGGGACGACCATCCTGCTGATCGGCGTCGTGATCGCCATGTTTGACACGGGGCTCAGCGCCAACCTCGGCTACGCCAGGATCTACCTCGATACGGCGCGCGAAGGAAGCTGGCCCGAGCCGATCAACCGCTTCTTCGCGAGCATGAATCGCCATCGGGTGCCGAAGTGGGGCTTCATCTTCCTTGGGGTTGGCAACGCCATCCTGTGTTACTTCACATCGCTGAACAACCTGATCACCTTCACCGGCGTGATTATCGTCGTGATCTACCTGCTGATTGCCATTTCGGCCATCGTGAGCAGGGTGCGCAACAGTTCGGCGGAGCGCCCGTTCCGGATGCCCATTTGGCCGATCCCGCCCGTCATTGCCATCGTGGGCGTTATACTGGCGCTCTCGCAGCAGGCGGCCAGAGACCTGATCACGACCACGGTCATCATCGTCATCGCGCTGCTCTACTGGCTCGCCTACCTGCGCGGGAAGTCGGAGACGGGAGCACGGCAAGTGTCGGGCGGCGCGTGAGCGAAAGTCGTCCCTCCGGAGCCCGGAGCCCCATGCGACGGCTCCCCGCGCGCGCGGCGCTCGCGGCGCTCCGGGCCGACCCGGCGCGAGCGGAAGGTTGAGGAGGACAATCGCCTTTGGAATTTGATTACGGGAAGCTGCGCAAGATTCGTCAGGCCAAGGGCCTGACCATCCAGAGTCTGGCGGAGACCTGCGGGATAAGCGCCAGTCTGGTTAGCCAAGTGGAGCGCGGCAAGGTGACACCGACGCTGACGGTGTTTTGGAAAATATGTGAAACACTCGACATTCCCATGCATTCTTTCTTCCAGAAAGAGGCGGACGAGAGCATGGTTGTGCGGAAGCACCAGCGCAAGATCATTCAGTTCCCTGGCTCCCAGGTGCAGTACCAGTTGCTCAGCCCGCACCTCCAGGGTCAAATCGAGTTCCTGCTGGTCGAATTGATGCCGGGAAAAGCGCATGATCCGGAAGGCATGGTGGCGCACAACGGCGAGGAGTGCGGGCTAATCCTGGAAGGCGAACTGCTCGTCAAACTCGGCGCCCAGGAGATTCACCTGGGGCACGGCGACAGCATCTGTTTCCCGTCCTCCACGCCGCACCGCTTCGTCAATCCGGGCGCCGTGGTGTGCCGTTCCATCTGGGCGATGACGCCGCCCACGTTCTAGGGGACATGTCATAAAGTCCGCGAGGCTATAGTCGGACGCTATCTGTGCCGTTATGCGCCTACCAAAACTATAGGCGGCATAAGCGCAGTTCTTGTGTTTATGCGCGTACACCCGCCGCCCATGCCGCTTGGAGGCATGTAGTCTAGTCCCATATCCCACGCCCGCTGCGCACCCCTCGCGCCCCTCGCACCCCCGTTCGCCCCGGCGCCATCGCGCACCCCCTCCGCTGGACCGCCGCGCCGCGCAGTCAGCGCGCACGCTCTCCGCGCAGGGCGGCGACGATCACATCCGTCTGCCGCAAACGACCGATGCGGGGAAATATGTACTTGCAACTGTTCGCGTGTTGCGCCGCCTCCATGGCCGTCATCGCATCCTCTGCAAACACCTGCTGATAGCCGTGCTGGTACGCCTCCCTGGCGGTTGTTTCCACGCCAATATGCGTCGCAATCCCGCACAACACAATGGTGTCAATACCCCGGCGGCGCAACTGCAGGTCCAGGTCCGTGCCAAAGAAAGCGCCCCATTGCCGTTTCGTGATCAGGTGGTCGACCGGCGCGACCCGCAATTCGGGCACGAGCTCCGCCCAGTCCGCCGGCCGTTCCCAAGCTCCCGCCCGCGGCGGCTCGTCCGTCACAGGGCGGAGCATGTCGCGGCCGTCCGTCGTATGGACATTGACCAGCACGACCAGACTGCCGGCCGCCCGAAACGTCTCGGCCAGTAGCGCGGACCGTTCAATAACCGCCTCTGCGGGATACGGCGCGCACGGCATGGCTGCAATTCCCTTTTGCAAGTCAATGACAACGAGTGCTGTCTGCGCAGGATCCAAGTGAAGTTCTGCCACCTTTGTTCCCCCTGTCTTAAAAATGTGGCGACTCGCGCCCCCAGCCAAGCTGCCCCCCTCGCCCCCCAACCGAGATGCCTTCCCCGCGCCCGACTTCCGGCTGCCGCCGAAAACCGCACGGCAGTGGCACACGGCCCAATCGATCGCCGGATTCGGCTCTTCACTGGACAGTCTACTTTCCGCTCTGCCATACGTCAACGTCAAGGTGATGTTTTGTGCAATATACCTTCAGGGCTGTCGCAACAACTCAAGTCTCGCCGGGTTCCATCACGTCGCGAGTGGATCCCGCCGATCCAGGTTCTTGCGCAGACTGGTCCCCTTGACGACAAAGCCCCGTCGCTCGTAGAATGCATGCGCGACCGTTCACCACGGCTTCTCACCATCATCCCAGAAATCGATCGCGCGTCGCTGTTCAAATGGGA